>NZ_JAUBTK010000064.1:0-46757 GCF_036702455.1 Microcoleus sp. D2_18a_D3 | reverse complement strand
CCGCCCGTCCTTTTTGGACGGGCGGGACGCCCATCCCACTTTCCTTGTGGAAGTTATTTAATTCTCATTCCTTAGCCGAGAAATGTCATAATCTCTGCGATTGCCACGCGGGGACGGCTGCAGACAAAAAACGTTAAGTGAACCGTATTGTGCTACAACCAGTGGTTGGGATAGGTCCTTTCTGCCGCTAAATTATTAAAGATGACGGCGCACAAGACCAAGATTATTGATCCCTCGAAAGCAGGTGTTAGCAAAAATTTCCAGTCTGGTTTGGTCATCATTACGACTAAGGCAACTGCTCCCGAAGGCGGATGTAGAGTTCTGGTAATCTGCATAATTCCGATCGCACTAGAAACAGCCATTCCCATCGCCCAGGGAGAAGAACCGAGAAAATGCAGAATTATTAAACTGGTGAGAGCAGCTAAGAAATTGCCCCCAATGACATTCCGGGGTTGAGCCAAAGGGCTGTCTGGGACACCAAAGATCAGAACGCTTGTTGCGCCAAACGGAGCCATTAGTAAAGGAGAATTAGTTTTTACAGCAAGATAGGACGTTGCAGTAATTGCCAAAAAACTGCCAATCCAACTCCAAAAAATATGCCGAGGATGAGGTCTGTCTATTGGGCAGCTCAAGGGACACGAGCGCCATCTCCCAAAGGTTTTAAACCAATAACTTTCCCATTTCAGTTGAATTTTTTTACGGTCAATCATAAATCAGGTTACTTGATAACCAGGCTTCTTAAATTGTCTGAACTAGCCTCCGCTAAAGTTAAGATATCATAACAATTGGTCAAAAAGTAGTTAAAGGCACAGATTTTTTACTTCTATGCCACTAAAGCTGCAGCTAAGCACTCGGTTGGAACGGACTAGCCAGTTTGGTCGGTTTTGCAACAGACGTTATCGGCAGTCGCACAACTTCACCCTTAGCCACCAGAGTTATTGATGAGGGTAAAGCGAGAGGTTATTTGTAAGGTGCGATGCCCAGTAAGCATGAATTGAAAGATCGCACCCACACTTTGGATACGTCTCTAGTTCAGAATGCGATCGCCGTTTTCTGGTTAGTGCGAGCGAGACGATCGCACTCGGATATAATTACGAACTTAATCTTCGTTACGGAGAGTTTTGCCACTCGGCGGTAAGCTTGCGGAAATTGTATTGAGACGCGCCGGGGTGACAAGTAACGCAACTGCTGATATTTGCGGGTTGCGACAGCTTGACTTTGGGGTGCAGTGCTTTGAAATAGCGAGAACTGGCGACTCGGTAGGCGAGTTCTTCGTCTTTTGCTTGGGGACGGGAAAAAGTTTGCAGGTAGTTCCACACTAGCAGACGGGGGGGGTCTACTAGCAGTTTGATTGTTTGCCCGTAGTGTTGGGGATCTTGCAGCAACCGACGCCAGGTTTCTGTAGGTAAGACTTGCGGCGGTAAACCGATGTGACAGGTGGCGCAGTTTTCTAGGTACAGTTGCTGTCCGAGTTGGTAGCGATCGGGAATTCGATCGACTGTGCCATTATCTTCAATTGCAGACACTTGAGCAAGTCGCGCCGGAGAGTTAGAGCCGGCAGTCTGGGCTGCTACCCATCCGCCTCCGGTACAGCAGACAATTATCAACACCAGCAAACTTGAGTAAAGCCCCCGCAAGCCACGAGAGCGACGCTTGGGGGGGTTTTTGTGGTTCATGGTGTTTCTGCCTTCTCGCTGCTAATTTCTGCCTTCTCGCGGCGGTTTTTTTGAGCCTGCATTGATTTGTTGCCTAAATCACTGGTATGCTCATGCCTTCGCGGGCTAAGCAGGCATTGGCGAACGTTGCCTGCACCTCTGCTTCGACTCGATCGAGAAAATTGTCGTCGTGGCCCGGATCGTGGTGAAACATCACGATTTTTTTGACTCCAGCAGCTTTCGCTATTTCTACTCCTGCTTGCCAAGTCGAGTGTCCCCAGCCGACTTTCGGGGTTTTGAAGTCGTAATACTCTTCGTTGGTGTAGTTGGCGTCGTAAATCAGCACGTCGGCGTTGCGAGCTAGGTGTACCACATTGTCGTCTAGCCGATCGGGAAAATGTTCTGTATCGGTGCAGTAGACGGCCGTGTGTCCCTCCCAGGTGACTCGATATCCGATCGCCGTATTAGGATGGTTGAGCAGTGCCGTTTCTATTTTCACATCGTCGAGTTCGAGAATATCCCCAGGCGTCAAATCGTTGAATTTGAGGTCTGATTGCATCACCTGGATGGGGACGGGAAAATTGGGGTGCACCATTTGGTCGGCAAGACGGTGTTTGATTGTAGTGCCGTTGGGGGCGATCGCACCGTAAATGTGAAAGCAGTTCCCTGGGATAAAGGCGGGAGTAAAGAACGGAAACCCTTGAATGTGATCCCAGTGAGTATGACTAAAAAACATATGGGCTTCCACCGGCATTTGCCGCAGCAGGTTGAGGCCTAGAACTCGCAAACCGGTGCCGCCGTCAAAAATCAGGCGTTTTTTGCCCAATCGCATTTCTACACAGGAGGTGTTCCCTCCGTAGCGAAGTGTTTTGGTGCCGGGGGTGGCGATGCTGCCCCGCACGCCCCAAAACTGAACGACAAACTCGGTCAAAGGACTATTTTCCATAGTGGCTTTGTGATCGGAAGGCTGTGGATTGGCTAGAGAGGGTGCGGAATCTGGCATTTTTTTTAGTTTTGGCGGCAGGAACTTGGGAGTTGAAATCTTAGTTTTTACTTTTTAGTTTTTAGTCTTTAGCAATCTGTACTATAAAAAAGCGGTTTATCGGGAAACCATCCGAATGCCGCACACTTGGGCTATTAGAAGCCTAAACCGTACCGATTGGTGTAGGAGATGTCACGCTTGAAAGATTATTTTTTGCACCCTGCGGGCTGCCCGGCGTGTTCTGTGTTCTGAGATTAAGATAGCGCCGAATAAGAGTGTTCGGGTAAAATTTCCTCCAACGTAGAACGCATTTTCCAGGGGTAGAATTTGCGCTTCATCTTACTCTAGGAGTAGTATTTTTTTCACGATTGGGGCCGGGATGGAGTTTTGAGGAATGCCGTTCCGGTGACTCGGCATTCACGACTGATTTGACATTGTAGCCACCTGTGCCTCGACTGCATTCCTAGACCTGCAGCATCGCCTTAAGTTCGGCCTCCTGAGTTTTTAGTCGGGTTGCAGTCGAGGAGTGCGGGCTAGGGGCTTATTTGCGATCGGCTGCGATGCACTTTTCGACTAAGGGCATGACTTGATCGACATCTTGCCAACCCAGAATTTCCGTGACTTTTTTCTCCAAATTTTTGTAGGTTCTAAAAAATTCGGCTATTTCGTCCAAGCGGTGGGGGGCTACGTCTTTGAGGGACTTATAGTGAGCGTAGCGGGGGTCTTTGTCGGGAACGCACAAAAGTTTTTCGTCCCTGTCGCCTCCATCGATCATTTCCAGCATTCCGATCGGACGGGCTGCGATTATGCACCCTGGAAATGTGGGCTCATCCATCATTACCATGCCGTCGAGGGGGTCGCCATCATCGGCTAAGGTATTGGGTATGAAGCCGTAGTCGCACGGATATTGGACTGAGGAAGAAAGCACCCGATCGAGAGCAAAGGCTTGTAAGTCTTTATCAAATTCGTACTTGTTTTTGCTACCGGCGGTAATTTCGATGAGGACGTTGAGCAGTCCTGGTTTCGGCTGTGCCGGAATTAGCGATAAGTCCACAACAATATCTCCAAGTTAACAGATGATTGGGATGAGTGCTACTTGCCAAATCCCTTTGATAGCATTTTACGGGCGATCGGGCTCGATGCTGCATGAGATTGACCGAAAGCGGACGAGTGTGTCGCCGGCTGGGGGAATACACTCGACGGGCGAGACGCCCATCCCACACAAGAGAGAGGGGACGGGCGAGACGCCCATCCCACAGTTTGAGAGGGGAATGCTTTGTTTGGGCGATCGGAGATATTTTCAGAACCATTTATTCTTTTTACCGTCTGTCAAAATTATTTTAATTTTCAAACCCAACCACTGGCTCAGTTCGGTTGCTAACCACTTGATTTCTGATTCACTTAGTCCCTCCTTCTCTCCTAACTGATATTTGTGCTTGCCTGCTTGAACTATCATCTGATAGACTTTCCCTAATCTCACTTCCGAGTGGCGCTTCTGCATAAGTAATGATGCCGCTTGATATAACTCTCTAGGGATTGAAAAAGCAAAAATCATAACTTTTATAACTTTTATAACTTTTACACCTATACCGCTGTTTCTATATTCACGTTGTTGAATTTCCAACTGGCAAATCTCCTTCCTGGGAGATGGCTTGGCATGATTCCATCTCAACCCCAGTAGATGGCTGCTACAGCAGATTTGCTGGCGATCGATTCTGAGGCGAAGTTCTCGGCGAAACAGTGCCAACAGAAACATTACTCCTACCCTAGCTAACATTACTCCAACCAGAGCTAAGTAACCGCCGGCTATCATAATAATAACTTGACTATCTATCGGTAAATTAGTGATTTTACTGCCGTCGTTGATTGCATTTAAAATATAAACTAAAAGACAGCCGAAGGGAACAATATTCGCAGCAACCGCGGTCACAAGCAGGGCACTTAAACCCAAACTCACTTCCTGCGACGGAATTACAATTTCTACAAACTCCGAAGTTTTTGTGAGTTTAATCTCGCTACCAGGTGGCTGCAATGTTATATAATCTTTGTGAATTTTCTCGATCGAGCGGGGATTTTTGAGCGCTCGCCATGCTTCCTCAGCCGAAGATAACCGTTTGGACAAACTCGGTTCTGTCATCCACTCCAGCCAATCAATTAAACTAGGATTGAGGTGCGTGGCTCGATCTGCAAATTTAATTTTCAAATCCTGCTGCGACATTTCCGTGGGATGCAAACCCGTTACCAAATAAATTAAAGTTGCACCTAAACCGTAGAGGTCAGAAGCCGGAACCGATCGCCCGCCAAATTGTTCCGGTGCCATATATCCATAAGTTCCTACTACTGTAATTGTACCGCCAAATTTTGCAGCTTGGTTCTGCACCGAACCGAAATCAACTAAATAAATTTTTCCGATAGAGTTACCGGATCTGCTGTGCAGTAAAATATTGCTGGGTTTAATATCGCGGTGAATAACAGGCGGATTTTGCTTGTGCAAATAATTCAAAATTTCCAACAACTTTTTTACTAATTCTTTCAGTTCATTTACGCTAAAAGTACGCCCCGATCGCAAATGCTCTTCCAAAGTTTTTCCCTCTACATAAGTCTGTACCAAGGCAAATCCTTTACTCTCTGGTTCGTCAATTTCCAGATAGTCGAGGTAGCGGGGAATTGCCGGGTGAGAAAGTGCTTTTAAAGTTTCCGCTTCTCGTTCAAATAGCTTGAGGTCTTGCCATTCAAAATCGCTGCCGAGAAATAGCTGTTTGATTACAACTAATTTTTGAGTTTGCAAATCACGAGCCAGCAGCGTTTGGCGACCTGTTTGTTTTCCCAGTTGTCGCTGTACTTCGTAGCGTTCTGCTAATACTTTGCAAGTCATGTTTTTGACCTTTATTTTTTTAACTTTAAATTAAACACTTTGCTTTGATTAGATTAGATACCTGACTTCTTCTAAAACTCAGGTATCTCGTCGGTAGTTTGTGATTATTCACTACCGCTAAAAATGATAACTAATCAACCAAACACGCTCTTATTTTAAAGTTTACAGTCCGCTGTCTTTTTGATACCACCGGGCAATAAACTTGCTACTTTCCCCCTGAGATAGTGCTGTAATTAGCGAGGGTCCAATCGCAAACAAAATATAATTGGAATCCCATTCAGGTTTAAAATTCATATTTTTAAAGAAATAGATAGTTATCAAGGCGGAGATTAGCATACTAACTGAACTTAAAACCTGTCGGTGAAGTTTGGGGTTAGTGAGGGGATTAAACCACAATAGGGTCACGATCGTTATGATTATTCCATTTCCCAACCCCAGCAGCAAGCCGAAATGAAGACTCACAAAGACTGCCATAATTATCATCGTTATCCCCCCTAAAGTTATCCCGATCCAACCCGTCGTCGTCATCAAACCCATAAACAAGGAGCCGTAAATAAGTGTACAAGCTCCTGCCGCTATAACTCCGGTAACAAAACTGTACCAGATCGCACGAGTCCCTAATGCCAGGGGATGATACACGGGCTGTTTCTTTCTCAATGGCAGGGAAGATTTATTGATTTGCGGCGGTTTTTCTAGAACTTCTTTTGCCATCTGAACTGAGGCGGGACGGCGCTCTAAACTGGGATGTGTCATCCACTTCAGCCAATTGGTAAAACCGGGGCTTAGTTGGGTCATTTGCTCGAATTCGATCTGCAAATCTTTCTGCGGCAAATCGGCTGGATGCTGCTTGGTAATTAAGGCGATTAATGTTGCTCCCAAGCCATACAAGTCGGAAGCGGGAACGGCCCTCCCGCCAAATTGTTCGGGCGGCATATAGCCATAAGTTCCAACAACGGTGACTGTTTTTCCCTGTTGGGTTGCTAGGGTTTGAACTGCACCGAAATCGACTAGGTAGACTTCGCCGACGCTGTTACCCGATCGATTCTTGAGTAAGATATTGCTGGGTTTAATGTCGCGGTGAATCACCGGGGGCTGTCGCTGGTGCAGGTATGCGAGGATGTCTAATAATGCTGTTGCTAATTGTTTGACTTCGCTTTCGCTGAAGGTGCGGCCGTCTGAGAGATATTCTTGTAGGGATTTGGCTGCGATGTAAGTCTGAACTAGGGCGAATCCTTTGCGCTTGGGCGTGTCGATTTCAAAGGAGTCGAGATATCGGGGAATTGCGGGATGGGATAGGGATTTTAAGGTTTCGACTTCTCGCTCGAAAAGTTTTAAGTCTTCCCAGTTAAAGTCGCTGCTGAATGACAGGAGTTTGACTACTACTTGCTTTTGGGTTTTTAAGTCGCGGGCGAGTAAAGTTTGCCTTCCTGCTTGCTTGCCCAGCCGCCGATCGCACTGATAGCGATCGGCTAATATTTCTTTTGACAAATCGCCGATGTTTTCTCCGCTCATGTTCTTTTGCCCTAGAACCGATTAAACCTAGTGTAGTTGACAAAAGCGCAATAATCGGAAATGTTCGGGCTACAGCAAAAAAATTTCTGTCAAAGAGCAACCGCCTTTAAGAGCCAGCGATCAAGCACCATAAAGACCGGCCTGAGTTAAGCTTGAATTTAATTTTGGATTTGCTTGTAAATTGATTGCACTACGTCGAGCAGGCTCAAGACTTGCTGCCATTCGGGGGCATCGGGGTTGTAGCTTTTGGCGCGCTGAGTTTTCAAACTGTGGTGCAAGAGGGAAAGCAGCGCGTCTGGAGACTGTAAGGAATTCTCCTCTTCATCTGCTGGGGTTTGGGCTGCATTTTCTTCGATATCTTCTTTAATTTTTTGTGCTCGATCAGCCAGGGCTAAAGATCGGCCTGCAAGGTTTTCCGGCATTTTGGGCTGTTCGGACAAAGACGCGCTGGTTAGTTCTACCAATAGTTGACAGACCCGATCGACCCATTCGTGATCGTTTACTGAAAAGGAACCGGATTTGAACACTTGCCCGTCAGGTCTTTGCTGAATGCTTTGTACCTTCTGGATCAGAGGGATAGCCTTAACAGTGATGTTTTCCGGGATTCTGGGGATATCTGACAGGGAGCTCCGGGCAATCTCCAGCAATAGTTGGTAAACCTGATCTACCCACTCAACATCTCCCGATTGCGAATTCCAATTATCCATAACTGACGCTAGTGGTTTTCTATATCTAAGACTAGAACATTGACTATCTGCGAAGTCAGCTCTTTTTAGGAGCCGCTAACGCTATTAAGACTTACGCGGGCGGGGTGAGAAACCCGGTTTTTGAGCGGATGTTTCGTCGCCTTTCTCCAAGATTTTTCTCAGAAACCGGGTAACGCTGCCGCCAGTCATAACTATTTTTAAGCGCTTCAAATAATAGAAGTGCTAAGTTTGTTGCGGTAGGTAGTGCGAACGAAACACCTAGGGCGAAACCCCGGCATCTCGCTGGCAAATTCAAATCCGGTTATATAACCATAATACCTGTTGGAGCTTATTTACAATTACCTCAATAGGATATTCAGGTTAATTGGTGGTGGGATGGGAGGCGCACCCCCGATCGCGATCGCCCCCGCCCCGAACCCTGACGCCACCGCCAGCATTTGCTGTGGGCCACTGCTATTTTTCTGTGAGATTCCACACACCATCCCAGTTGAGTACGTCTGAAAACCGATGTTGAAATAACATACAGCGATCGACGTGCAATTTAGCTGCCTTGTTTTTCGGGTCAACTTCCAGAACAGCGTTAAATTCGCCTTCAGCGTCTTTAAAGGCTTGCTTGGCTTTTGGTTCTAAGGCTTTCTTAAACTCGCTCAGCAGTTTTTTCACCCGATCGAGTCCCAGGTTTTCAAATTCCTCATCTAACATTTCTGCAACTGTCTCGCAGGCCCGACTTTTAATTTTCGCCTGCAATAGCTGCCTGATTTCTGCGGGTTTCAGCCTCTTGATTTGGGGATTTGATGGTTCTAAGATGTCTGCTTCCAACAGCTTTTTGACTTCGCCTTCTTGCAAGTATTTAATATCGTCTGCTGATAGGGGCTTGATTTTTGCTTGCAGCAGCATTTTGGCTTCGTCTTCCGAGAGGTTTTTGATTCCTTCCAATTTCAGCAGTTGGATTTCTGGCTGCAACAGTACGATGAGTTTGTCTGCTTCGGACAGGTTTTTCGGGTCGTACTCTGACAGCTTTTTCAGTTGATATAACAGGTTTTTGAGTTCGTGTTCCAACTGTTGCTCTAGATTGTAGGACAGTTTCTTAATCTCTGCCTCTGGCATTTCGGCGACCTCATTTAAGATGTTTTTCACCTCACTTTCTGAGAGTCTTTGGCTGACTGGAGTTTTGTAATGTTCGCGCCCCTTGGTGTAATGTTCTATAATTTGTTGCTGTGTTTCGGTTAGTGACTTGCCCACTGGCGAGTATCCCTCGCGGATGCCGACGAGTTCGTAAACGATTACAGGTTCGCTTTTGCCTTTGACAGTAATAAAGTCGAGTTCTCGCACGTAGAGCCGATCGGCATAATCTCTGTAAGTATTGTCGCTGATAATCAAGTCTGTGCCGTACTGCTTGCTAGCGCCTTCTAAGCGAGAGGCGAGGTTTACGCCGTCTCCTATAGAAGTCAATTCCATGCGTTTGCTACTACCGATGTTGCCGCTGACAACTTCATCGGAATGTACGCCCATACCGATGCCGATCGGCAGTTCGCCATTTGCCACGCGATCTCGATTAAACTCAGCCAGTTTTTCCCGCATTTTCACCGCCGTTTGCATGGCGCACCAAGCATGATCCTCTAGGGGCGCTGGAGAGCCAAAAACTGCCATCAGAGCGTCGCCGATGTATTTGTCGAGAGTCCCACCGTACTCGAATACGACATCTACCATCACTTCAAAATATTTATTCAGCATCACTACCACTTCTTCGGCTTGCAATTTTTCCGTAAGTGTGGTATAGCTGCGAATGTCTGAGAACAGCACCGAAACGTTTTTGCGCTTACCGCCCAATCCAGTATCGCCTGAAGCTAACAAAGCTTCGGCTACTTCTGGAGTCATGTAACGGTACATCAAGTTTTTGATTTGCTTGGCGCTGCTAATATCTTCCATGACGACTAACGCGCCGTTGACCTTGTTGGGGTCGGTAGCGTCAGTCATTGAATTAATCGAGAGATTGATACTCTGCCCTTCTCCTTCCAAGGTAAGCAAAACTTGATCTGGGTAATACTGCTGGCGGTCGTTATCGTCTTCGGGAGACAAAGACGCATCAAACCATTTGGCAAAATCGCCTTTTTCTAACTTAATCAACTCGCGCAAAGATTGACCTTCGGCTAATTCTGCCTCGCTGACACCCAGTAATTTTTTGGCACTGGGATTGGTCGCTACTATATTGCCTTTTTTATCTGTAGAAATCACGCCGTTAGTCAAGGCGTGCAGCATATCTTTTTGTCTTTGTTCTTGTTGTTTGACTTCTGCAAACAGTTTGGCGTTTTGCAGCGCCACTCCTGCTTGGATGTTAAACGCCTTCATAAATTCCATGTCGTTGCGATTGAAACTCGCTTTCCACTGATCGGGGGCGTGCGGCCAATCTTCCGGGTTGTAGGGCGGGAATTCTCCTTGTCGTTTTTTATTAACTAATTGGGTGACACCAATCAATTTTTTGTCGGAGTTAAATACTGGCATACAAAGCATACTGCAAGTGCGGTAGCCCGACTTTTGATCTACTTCTTTGGAAGTGGCGGCGCGCGGGTCGTCGTACACATCAAAGGGAATCAGCAGTGGTTCGCTAGATTGGGCGACGATGCCTGCAAAACCGGCGGTTCTGGGTATGCGAATTTCTTTCAAGTTGCCGCCCATCGGGATTTTCGTCCACAGTTCGTCTTTCTCTTCGTCGATCAGCCACAGGGTGCTGCGATCGGCGTTCATGAGTTCTTGGGCCTGATCCATCACCCTTTTTAGGGTATCTTCTAAGTCTAAACTGCTCTGAGAAAGAGCGTTGACGGCATTCATCAGCGCCGTGGCGGCCCGTTGTCTTTGAGTTGCTGCGTAGAAAGACTTGGACGATTCTAGAATTAGGCGAATCGAGGGAGCAAATTCTTTAAAAACTTGTTCGTCTTCTTTAGTAAATCCGTGCCTGTCGATTTGTTCGTCTAAAGTCGGGTATTTTTCGTGATTTGGTCTGAGTTTATTAATCAGTTGAACAACTGCTACTAACTCTTTTGTGTCTTCATTAATTAGGGGCATTGCCAGCATTGTATAAGTGCGGTAGCCCGTTTTTTCATCAGTTTTTTTGGCGTTAGCCGATCGTTCGTCGTTGTAAAAATCGTAAGGGATATTAACCACTTTTTGGAACGTGGCTACTTCTCCTGCAATGCCCACGTGGGCCGGAACTCGGATTTCTAGGTTTTTGCCATTTTCGTCTTTGGCTACAATTGCCCAGAGTTCATTTTTTTCGTCGTCTAATAAAAATATCGTGCTGCGATCGGCATTCAGTAATTCCCCTGTTTTGAGGGTAATCGACTGCAACATCTCGTTGAGGATGGCGTCAAATCCCTCGCTCTCCAGGATATTGTCGAGCATTCCCAGGGTTTGATTGACAACCTTAAGTTTGTCTTCTACTTCCTTAACTACTACTGTGAAACTTTGCTTATTTAGAAGGTCGAGAATGCCGGAAAGGTTTCCTTGGCGCGGGATAATTGCACTGCTCCTAATTTCCGGGGGAGAATAATGTTCCTGATGATGATTTTCACCGCCGACAACAGCGACATCAATCACGTTGTCCAGAGAAGAGTAATTGGTGGAAGATGCAGATTTCATAGACCTTTACAGAAGCTTAAGTGTAAGGGTTAGTCTCTAAGCGAAGAGAGTGGGGAAGTTGATTAGTGAGTCACCTGTCGCACAAGACTCAAGTATGTGTGAAAGTATTTCCCAGTTTACAGAACTCCGGCCACAAGGCAAGGGAAATTCAGTTGACCTTGCTGCCCAACGGAGGGTGGGAGAGTAACGAGGCGGTGGGAGTGCTGCAATCTTTTTAGAGAGCGCGAATCTTGTTTAAATGGTTTATTAAGTGATTTTGACATTGTGCGTACCTGGTTTAAGTAGGTTCTGCCGATCTTTGAGCCGATCGCCCGCAGTAACATGAATGCGTACTGGCGGGAGGACTGCTGAAAGAGGGGTGGTATTGTGGGACTAGCCGCAATTGTGACACTACCAGTTGCTAGTGATGTGTGCCCTTCTCTACACAATTGTGGTTTTTAACTAGAATTTATCTCTATTTTGCTGTTCTGAGCTTTCATCCCACTAAATTCAAGGGGTTTTCAGCTTTTTTTTGTAAAATTTGCGGTTGACATTTTTAGTGTAACCTCCGACTCGGAAAAAACTCCGCCTTTTGGCCCCCCGATCGGCTTGAGGGTCTGATCTAAAGTTGGGCCGACTGAGTTTGGCGCAATCCGGCGGCTTCGACAAGCAGGGATTCGGCGAACGCGATGGCTTCTGTTGCTGACCGGCCACTGGCGAGTTGGGCGAGTTCTTCCCGCCGCTGCTCACTGTTGAGAGCGGCAACTCTGACTACTGTACGTTCCATTGGTTCGGAGTTGGCTGCGGCTTCGTCGATACTTGGTTCTGCTTCGATCGTCTGTTTGTTAACGCGAAAATGAAAATCAGCCATCGCAGCAATCAGCGGCTGGTGGGTGACGCAGAGAACTTGGTGTTTGTCCGAGAGTTGGTAGAGTTTTTTGGCGATCGCCCCGGCGACTCTCCCGGAGACTCCGGCGTCGATTTCGTCAAAAATCAGCGTACCGGCACTTTCTATTTGGGAAAAACAGGCTTTGATGGCGAGCAGAAAGCGGCTCATTTCTCCCCCAGAGGCGATCGCGCCTAGGGGTTGCAAAGGTTCGCCCGGATTGGGGCTGAAACAAAAGGCGATTTGGTCGGCACCGGTCGCGGTTGGGGTACAAGGCGATATCTCGACTTGAAACTGCACTTTTTCCATTGCTAACGGCTTAAGTTCTCCTACGAGGTGCGTTTCTAGTTTGAGGGCTGCTTCGCGCCGCAGAGTGGTCAGGTGGCTGCAAGCGTCTTTTAATTGCTCTAAAGCGTTCTGATATGCGAGTTCTAAGGCTTCCATTGACTCGCCTCCTTCTAAAAGTTCGTTTAGTTCGTTTTGGATGCTTTGATAGTAGGCGATCGCTTCTTTGAGCGGCCCGTATTTGCGGCAAATTTGTTTGAGTTCCCGAATCCGATCTTCTACTTCTTCGAGTCTTTCGGGATCTGCTTCTAATTGTTCGCCGTAGCTGCTAATTTGCCTGCTGGCTTCTGTGGCTTGAGCTAAAGCATCGCTGACCATTTCTAGGATTGGTTGCAACTGCACATCGTAAACCGCCATGTCGCTTAAAATTACTTCGGCCTTGCTCAACAAGTCGGCGGCTGATGCGCTGTCGCCGTCGTTTTGGTACAGGGCTTGGTGGACTTGGTAACTCTGCTGCTGCAATTCGACGACGTGGCCCAGCCGGATTGATTCGTGTTCTAGCTGTTCGAGTTCGTCGGCGTCTTCGATGTGGGCTTCGCCGAGTTCTCGGACTTGGTATTCTAACAAATCAAGTCTTTGCAGTCGCTGCTGTTCCGACTGACGCCTGCGTTTGAGGGCTGTTTTGGCGTTGTTGGCTCCCAGCCACGCGGAGGCGATGATCGATCGCGCTTCAGTGAGCTTTTTGCCGCCGTATAAATCAAGCCATTCTCGCTGGAGGGTTTCTTGTCCGAGGTGGACGGTTTGGCCTTGGGCGGTAATTTCGACCAGCCGATCGCGCAGTTGATCCATTAACTGGCGGTTGACGAGAATTCCGTTCAGGCGGGATCTGGTGCGTAGAGCACCGCTGGATGCGTTAATTTCCCGGCTGCAAACGGCTAAATTTCCGTCTATGGGTTCGATTTCTTGCTCGCCCAGCCACAAAGCTGCGGCTTTGTCCAATTCAAAGGTAGCTTCCAATATTGCCCGCGCTGCTCCGGTGCGAATCGATCGGCGATCGACTTTTCCGCCCAACACTGCATCGATCGCATCTAAGATAATCGATTTACCAGCGCCGGTTTCCCCTGTAAATACGTTCAAACTCGGGCCAAATTCTAGATCCAGGCAGTCAATTAAGGCAAAGTTTTCTATTCTGAGGGATATTAACATGAGAAATGGGGAATTGGGAATTGGGAATTGGGAATTGGGAATTGGGAATTGGGAATTGGGCATCGGGCATCGGGCATCGGGCATTGGCTCCTCCACTATCGGGTGCGTCGAATTTCCCGAGTCCAATTTTCATTTTTAACTAGAATACTTTTGATTTTGCCACGTTCTATGGAGTCTCAACCTTAATGCAAAATAAATTTCTGTTTCCCATTGCTCTATTAAGTGTTGTCTTGATTGGATCTTTTGGGTGGAATCTGCACCAAGACAAGCAGCGAGTCTATGAATTAACCATAGCGACGGGAAACAAGACAGGGATTTATTATCCTTTCGCACAAGCAATTGCTGAGGTAGTTATTCAAGAAAATCCGCGCCTGCGGATTAAAGTTGTTGAGACTCAAGGCTCGAAGGAAAATATGCGCCTGCTTCAGGCAAATAAGGCTCAGTTAGCTATAGTTCAGAACGATACTGAGGCCGTCCCTGAAGGGCGGCTAATTGCTTCTTTGTTTAAGGAAGCTTTTCATTTAATTGTTTCGGAACAGTCGGGAATTCAAAGCGTTTCTGATTTTAAAGGAAAACATATTGCGCTGATGGATAAAGGCAGCGGTTCTTACAGTGCTTTTTGGTTAGTCAGCCAACATTACGGTTTGAAAGCCAGCGATTTTAAGTCTACTCCTGGCTCTTGGGCTGAGGGTACTAAGTTGTTTGCTAGCGGCGAGGCTGATGCTATTTTTCGGGTGCTACCTCCGGGGAGCGATTTGGTTAGCGATTTGCTGCAAAATACGCGGGCCAAGTTGGTGCCCATCGACCAAGCGGCGGCGATGAAAATTAAGTTGCCTTATCTGCAAGCTAACTTGATTCCTAAGGGTACTTACAAGGGCGCTCCAGCAGTACCAGATGTAGATTTGCCTACCGTTGGGGTGGAGGCTACTCTGTTGGTTCGTCAGGATGTCCATCCGGAAATAGTTAAGGAAATTACGCAGATTTTGTTCGAGCGCCGCCGCAATTTGGTGGCTGCTAATCGTTTGGCGACCATGATTAGTCAGCCGTCCGGAAGCGGTAGTTTTGCTATACCAATACATGAGGGCGCTCAGGCTTATTACGATCGCGAAAAGCCGGATTTTTTTGCAGCAAATTCCAATGTTATCGGTTTGTCTTTTTCGTTTGTTACTCTTTTTGTTTCTTGGCTTTTGCAGTTGCGAGCGCGCTTTTTGCAGACACAAAAAAATCGAGCTGACAAGTTTAATTTGATTATTCTAAATTTGATTCAAAGAAGCCGCCAAGCCGGAACTTTTGAGGAAATAGATCGGTTGCAAGAAGAGTTATTTGAGATTTTTAAGCAAGTTATGGAGGATTTGGATCAAGATAGAATTGATGCGGATTCTTTCCATTCTTTTACTTTTAGTTGGGAAACCGCTCTAAAAATTGCGAGCGATAGGGAAAAAAGCTTGCGGAATTTGTCGCTGGTTTGCGATGATTTAAAATCTGATTTTACGGAGGTCAAAAAGATGGAAAAATAATTTATATGAGCAGTTATTAGTTATTGGTTATTGGTTATTGGTTATTAGTTCATTCCTTACCGCTATAAGTAGTTTCACACTACTTATAGCGGTAAGGTACGCCTAGCGTACCCTACGTAATTGATAAGAGGAGTTATAAGTCATTATAGCAATCCTAAATGATTCAGATAAATTTGTAGGGGTAGTGCCTTTCTTTGCCTACGCCCTATCTATCGGACAACCGGGCGTGGGATTGCCCCTACAAGAATTATGCAAATGATGCGAGGATTGCTATAGTAACATGGGAATTGGGAATTGGGAATTGGGAATTGGGAACTGGGAATTGGGAATTGGGCCTAAAAGCATCGGACAATTTTAGATTTTAGATTGTAGATTTTAGATTGTAGATTTTAGATTGCAATACTCCGGACAGTTTTTGGAACGATACTACAAGTCTTACAGGGCAAGCATCATAAAAAAGTCGAATTAAATGCCGCGTCTGGGGTAGAGGTGATATTGATTTAATTATCCACGCTCGCCTCAAAGTCCTATGGAATAAGCCATTGGGCCATATAAAAAGTGTCCGGACTATTGTAGATTGAGTGGTAATCTTAATCTAAAATCCCCTATGGGAAATCCCCCAGGGATGGGGGCTAAAAGCATCGACAAAACAGGGAATTGGCTATTGGCTCCTCCACAATCGGGCGCATCGAATTTTCCGAGTCCTATTTTCATTTTCATCGATAATACTTTTGATTTTGCCATTCTAACGATCGAGTCTCAACCTCTATGCAAAATAAATTTCTGCTTCCCGTTGCTCTAGTAAGCGTTGTCCTGATTGGAGTTTTTGGCTGGACTCTGCACCAAGACAAGCAGCGAGTCCATGAATTAACCATAGCGACGGGAAGCAAGACAGGCCATTCTTATCCTTTCGGACAAGCAATTGCTGAGGTAGTTATGCAACAAAATCCGCGCCTGCGGATTAAAGTTGTTGAGAATCAAGGCACTAACGAAAATATGCGCCGGCTTGAGGCAAATGAGGTGCAGTTAGCTATTGTCCAGAACGATACGGTGACAGTGCCCCAAGCGCGGGTAATTGCTTCTTTGTATAAGCAAGTTTTTCATTTAATTGTTTCGGAACAGTCGGGAATTCAAAGCGTTTCTGATTTAAAAGGAAAACATATTGCGCTGATGGATAAAAACAACCCTTCTTACAGTTCTTTTTGGTTGATCAGCAAACATTACGGTTTGAAACCAAGCGATTTTAAGTCTACTCCTGGCTCTTGGACTGAGGCTACTAAGTTGTTTGCTAGCGGCGAGGTTGATGCTATTTTTCGGGTGCAACCTCTGGGGAGCGATTGGGTTAGCGATTTGCTGCAAAATACGCCGGGGAAGTTGGTGCCCATCGACCAAGCGGCGGCGATAAAAATTAAGCGGCCTTATCTGGAAGCTGACTTGATTCCTAAGGGTACTTACAAGGGCGAGCCGGCAGTACCAGATGTAGATTTGCCTACCGTTGGGGTGGAGGCTACTCTGTTGGTTCGTCAGGATGTCGATCCGGAAATAGTTAAGGAAATTACGCAGATTTTGTTCGAGCGCCGCCGCAATTTGGTGGCTGCTGATTCTTTGGCGACCATGATTAGTCAGCCGTCCGGAAGCGGTAGTTTTGCTATACCAATACATGAGGGCGCTCAGGCTTATTACGATCGCGAAAAGCCGCATTTTTTTGCAGCAAATTCCAATGTTATCGGTTTGTCTTTTTCGTTTGTTACTCTTTTTGTTTCTTGGCTTTTGCAGTTGCGAGCGCGCTTTTTGCAGACACAAAAAAATCGAGCTGACAAGTTTAATTTGATTATTCTAAATTTGATTCAAAGAAGCCGCCAAGCCGGAACTTTTGAGGAAATAGATCGGTTGCAAGAAGAGTTATTTGAGATTTTTAAGCAAGTTATGGAGGATTTGGATCAAGATAGAATTGATGCGGATTCTTTTCATTCTTTTACTTTTACTTGGGAAACAGCTCTTAAAATTGCGACCGATCGGGAAAAAGCCTTGCGGAATTTGTCGCTGGTTTCCCATGATTTAAAAGCTGATTTGACTCCTGTGAAAAATATGGAAAAATAATTGAGATTAGCAGTTATTAGCTATTGGTTATTGGTTATTAGTTCATTCCTGGACGCAAAAAGTGATTTCACTCTACTTATAGCGGTAAGGTACGCCTAGCGTACCCTACGTAATTGATAAGAGGAGTTATAAGTCATTATAGCAATCCTAAATGATTCAGATAAATTTGTAGGGGTAGTGCCTTTCTTTGCCTACCCGCTATCTATCGGGCAACCGGGCGTGGGATTGCCCCTACAAGAATTATGCAAATGATGCGAGGATTGCTATAGTAACATGGGAATTGGAAATTGGGAATTGGGAATTGGGAACTGGGAATTGGGCATTGGGCCTAAAAGCATCGGACAATTGTAGATTTTAGATTGTAGATTTTAGATTGAGTGGTAATCTTAATCTAAAATCCCCTAGGGGAAATCCCCCATCGGATGGGGGCTAAAAGCATCGACAAAACAGGGAATTGGCTATTGGCTCCTCCACAATCGGGCGCATCGAATTTTCCGAGTCCTATTTTCATTTTCATCGATAATACTTTTGATTTTGCCATTCTAACGATCGAGTCTCAACCTCTATGCAAAATAAATTTCTGTTTCCCATTGCTCTATTAAGTGTTGTCTTGATTGGAGCTTTTGGGTGGAATCTGCACCAAGACAAGCAGCGAGTTTATGAATTAACGTTGGCGACGGGAACCAAGACAGGCTTTTATTATCCTTTCGGACAAGGAATTGCTGAGGTAGTTATTCAACAAAATCCGCGCCTGCGGATTAAAGTTGTTGAGACTCAAGGCTCTGAGGAAAATATGCGCCGGCTTGAGGCAAATGAGGCTCAGTTAGCTATTGTCCAGAACGATACGGCTGCTGTGCCCCAAGCGCGGGTAATTGCTTCTTTGTATAAGGAAGTTTTTCATTTAATTGTTTCGGAACAGTCGGGAATTCAAAGTGTTTCTGATTTAAAAGGAAAACATATTGCGCTGATGGCTCAAGGCAGCGGTTCTTATAGTTCTTTTTGGTTTGTCAGCAAACATTACGGTTTGAAAGCAAGCGATTTTCAGTATACTGCTGGCTCTTGGACTGAGGCTACTAAGTTGTTTGCTAGCGGCGAGGTTGATGCTATTTTTCGGGTGCTACCTCTGGGGAACGATTTGGTTAGCGATTTGCTGCAAAATACGCAGGGAAAGTTGGTGCCCATCGACCAAGCGGCGGCGATGAAAATTAAGTTGCCTTATCTGGAAGCTAACTTGATTCCTAAGGGTACTTACAAGGGCGCTCCAGCAGTACCCGATGTGGATTTGCCTAGCGTTGAGGTGCAGGCTACTCTGTTGGTTCGTCAGGATGTCGATCCGGAAATAGTTAAGGAAATTACGCGGATTTTGTTCGAGTACCGCCGCAATTTGGTGGCTGCTAATTCTTTGGCAGCCATGATTAGTCAGCCGTCGGAAAGCGGCGGTTTGGCTTTGCCCGTACATGAGGGCG
This sequence comes from Microcoleus sp. D2_18a_D3, assembly GCF_036702455.1. Lineage (NCBI taxonomy): Bacteria > Bacillati > Cyanobacteriota > Cyanophyceae > Oscillatoriales > Microcoleaceae > Microcoleus > Microcoleus sp. D2_18a_D3. The sequence goes on along the minus strand of NZ_JAUBTK010000064.1, from coordinate 27,951 downwards.
CTCAGGCTTATTACGATCGCGAAAAGCCGGATTTTATAGCAGCAAATTCCAATGTTATCGGTTTGTCTTTTTCGTTTGTTACTCTTTTTGCTTCTTGGATTTTGCAGTTGCGAGCGCGCTTTTTGCAGCAACAAAAAAATCGAGCTGACAAGTTTAATTTGATTATTCTAAATTTGATTCAAAGAAGCCGCCAAGCCGGAACTTTTGAGGAAATAGATCGGTTGCAAGAAGAGTTATTTGAGATTTTTAAGCAAGTTATTGTGGATTTGGATGAAGATAGAATTGATGCGGATTCTTTTCATTCTTTTACTTTTACTTGGGAAACAGCTCTAAAAATTACGGCTGAGCGAGAAAAAGTCTTGCGTAATTGGTCGCTGGCTTCCCATGATTTAAAAGCTGATTTTACGGATGTCAAAAAGATGGAAAAATAATTTACATTAGCAGTTATTAGTTATTGGTTATTGGTTATGAGTTCATTCCTGGGCGCAAAAACAGGTTTCACACTACTTATAGCGGTAAGGTACGCCTAGCGTACCCTACTTAATTTATAAGAGGAGTTATAAGTCATTAGTTATTAGTTATTTAGGAGTGGCTCCAATAATGGATGACCAATAACCAATGCCCAGATCCCATTTTTTATTCAATAAAATTCAAGTGTTTTCTAGCAGCAACCGTTACCATTCTCCCGCGATTTGTCCGCTGCAAAAATCCGATTTGCATTAAGTAGGGTTCGTATACATCCTCAATGGTTTGAGTGTCTTCTCCTGTAGAAGCTGCGAGGGTTTCTAAGCCCACTGGGCCGCCGTTAAAGTTCTCAATCATTGCTGTCAAAATCCGCCGATCTGTCCAATCTAAACCTAGCGGATCGACGTTGAATAATTCCAGGGCGAGTGAGGCCACTTCGGCATCAATTGGCTTTAAGTTTTTGACTTCGCTGTAGTCTCTAACTCGCCGCAGCAAACGGTTAGCGATGCGGGGGGTTCCGCGAGCTCGGCGGGCAATTTCTGTGGCTCCTTCTGGGGTTATTTGAGTGTCGAGAACTTGGGCGGTTCGTTGGACAATTAGACTAAGTTCGTCTATTTCGTAGTAGCGCAATCTTTGGATTAAGCCGAAGCGATCGCGCAATGGAGATGTCAGCGATCCGACTTTTGTAGTTGCGCCTACTAAGGTAAAGGGTTTCAGGGGAATGCTGCGGATTTTGGCGCTTTTTCCTTGACCGATCGTAATATCTAAGCGGCAGTCTTCCATCGCCGGATAGAGGATTTCTTCTGTAACTTTAGATAAGCGGTGAATTTCGTCGATAAACAGCACGTCGCCTGCTTTGAGGTTGATCAGCAATCCGACAATATCTCGCGGTTTTTCTAAAGCTGGGGCGGTGGTGATTTTGCATTCAACTTCCATTTCTGCTGCTAAAATTAGCGACATTGTGGTTTTTCCCAACCCTGGAGGCCCGTATAATAACAGGTGATCCATAGGTTCGCCGCGAGATTTGGCTGCTGCAATTGCGATCGCCAAAACTTCTCTCAAGTCTTTTTGCCCGATGTATTCAGCTAACCGCTGGGGTCGGATTTTGTCGTCTTGTTTGCTATTGATTTCGTCGGGTAGTTCTTGCGCTTCTACCAGAGATTCCGCCTGGGGTTTGGCGGCTTTTTTGCGACGGGCAGGGGCTATGTCTTCAGGTAGATTTGGATCGGGGGGCTGTTGTTTGGAGGATATAATAGCCATATTTATCTGCGTTCGGGCAGCGGGAAGTGTTTACAATTGTTAGCAGAATCTTTAAAATTATTGAGTTCGTTATGAGTATTCCATCTTCTTTATTAGCATCGGAAAGCATAACTTTTGAGGGGGCGATCGAGCTGACTCAATCTTTACTGTCGTTCATGGAGGCCGATCGACTTTTACAAGCCGACATCCAGCAAGCTGTTACATCTCTGGTGAAAACACAGAACGGTGCTAGGGGTTTTTTTGTCACCTATCTAACGGACGATCGACCGGAGGCAGATCACCCGTCACCCGGAGTAGTCGAGGCGCTGCGATCGGCTCCTGAGATCGTAGCAGAACTGCTGGTGAAAAATTTGGCGATGTCGGCGGCAATGGTTGTACATCATTCGCGCCAGCAAAAGGAGGAAATGGCGGCCGATTCTGCTAGAGTGCAGGAGCGATCGCGCAATTTAATTCAAATGCTGCAAATGCCAGCGTGTCAAACTATAGGGTCGCAAATGCTAGAAAGTTTGCACAGTGGCAACGGCGAGTATGAAAAATTTTTCCAGCGGTGGGGCTACGACGACGAGCAAAAACTAGCGCTCGGTTCAGCAGTTCGATCGGCGATCGGCTAAAATAACCTCCGAAGGAAGGGGAAAGAAGAAAGAAGGAAGAAGCCCAAGCCAGGGTGGCAGATCCTTGATCAAAGCGGCGGGGCTGTGGAATAATTGCGGTTTAGCAAAAGCTGCACAATTGTAGCTTGAGTTGATTTAGGTGTGAAGCGAGTGAACGAGGGCGAAAAAATTGCTGAGAACGGTGAAAGGAGTTGCCCAAAAGGCCCGAAGGGTGCGCGGCAGGCTGCCCGCAAGTACGTCCCGCCGGTGGGCGAAGCTGAATCTGCTGGCAACCTTGGTGCGCCGGGACTTGGAATCTCAATACAAAGGCTCGATTCTGGGCAATTTGTGGCCGCTGCTGAATCAGCTATCGCAATTGGTGATTTACACTTATGTATTTTCGATCGTCCTCAAGGTAAAGCTAAGCCTCGCAGGCTTCCCAGAAAACAGCGACATTACATTTGGAGTCTGGTTGTTTGCAGGTTTGCTGCCTTGGACTGCCTTCACCAGCGGTTTGATCAAGTCGGCAGTATCGGTGGTGGGACAGCCGAATTTAGTGAAAAAAGTGGTATTTCCCCTCGGTTTGCTGCCCCTAGTGCCGATTTTTACAGCTTTTCTTGAAAGTTCTCTGGGTTTAGCAGCTTTGATTGTGATAGTAGCAGTATCGTCGCAAAAGCTCAACGCTACTTTATGCTTACTGCCGCTGGTGTGGGTGCCTCAGTTGCTGATAACTGCTGGTTTGGGATATTTGACAGCGGGCTTGACTGTATTTTTGCGAGACATTCCTCAGACATTAGGTGTTATTCTAAATTTTTGGTTTTATTTGACGCCGATCGTCTACCCAGCATCAATCATCCCCCAAGAGTGGCGAGGGTGGGTATTTTGGCTAAATCCAATGGCCGCCATCTCGGAGGTTTATCGAGACCTCATACTGCTTGGAGAAGTTAAGCATTGGGGCGAATGGGGTGTCGCCACGCTGATTTCTGCTGTTATATTTTGTGGAGGTTTGGCGGTTTACCGGCGTTTGCGTCCCGCTTTTGCTGACGTGCTGTAAATTTGTTTGAGATATACAGTCAATCTAAAATCTAAAATCCCAATAAAGGTTTGTAGTGAGGACTTTACTCCTCATAAAAATCCGAGGACTAAAGTCCTGACTACAAATCTATTTTTAGTGAGAGCGGACATAATATCAATCTAAAATCTAAAATCTAAAATCTAAAATCTAAAATCGGATGACAGAAAATGTAATTTCACTAAAAAATGTTTCCAAATGCTTTAAGCGGTACGATCGTCCAGGAGACCGCTTAAAGGAAATTATTTACCCCAGCAAAAAACTGGCTGACGAATTTTGGGCCCTACACGACATCAATCTGGAAATTCCTCAAGGACAAACTCTGGGAATCGTCGGTCGCAACGGTTCAGGAAAAAGCACTCTCCTGCAAATAATTGTAGGGACGCTGACTCCTACCACAGGAAGCGTGGATGTTAAAGGGCGAGTCTCCGCTTTGTTGGAACTCGGAAGCGGGTTTAACCCGGAATTTACCGGGCGACAAAATGTGTTTTTTAACGCTCAGTTACTGGGATTTAATCAAAAAGAAACTGAAGAAAAATTTGACGATATAGCTGCTTTTGCTGATATTGGCGATTTCATCGAACAGCCAGTCAAAACTTATTCTAGCGGTATGTTTGTCAGACTAGCTTTTGCCGTTGCGACTAGCGTCGAGCCAGATATTTTGGTGGTTGACGAGGCGCTTTCGGTGGGGGACGAAGCTTTTCAACGCAAGTGTTTTGCCCGCTTGCAAAGCATTCAAGAAGGTGGCGGAACGATTTTATTTGTTTCTCACGCTGCTACTTCTGTGGTGCAACTTTGTACGTCGGCGATTTTAATGGATAGCGGTGAATTGCTGCTTGCTCACACGCCGAAAGTGGTAATTTCTAAGTATCAAAAGCTGATTTATGCCGATCCGGATCAGGTTTTGGGGTTGAAGTCAGATATTCGAGCTCTGAACCAACTGACAAAACAGGAAAGTCAAGACCACCTTCAGGATGCTAATTTAGAAAGCACAAAGAGGGAAGTTAAACCCGCTCAACATCTCTCCAAACCCAAGGAATATTACGAGGAATTTTACGATCCGGGGATGATACCGTCGAATACGGTAAGGTATCCGTCTCGCGGAGCGGAAATTATCAATCCCCACATCGAGACGCTGAAGGGAAATGTGGTAAATCACTTGCTTGGTCGTCAAGATTATATTTACACTTACTCTGTCACTTTCTCCCGGTCAACTTCCAAAGTTAGGTTTGGAATGTTGATTAAAACGATTAGCGGTTTTGAGTTGGCGGGTGCTTCTTTGAAGGCTTCTACTCAGTCAGTTAGGTATGTGGAAGCTGGAACGACAATTGTAGTGAAGTTTAATTTTAAATGTTTGCTGAATCCGGGTGTTTATTTTCTGAATGCTGGGGTTGTGGGAACGGTAGATGGAGATTTAACTTATCTGGATCGCTGCGTTGATGTGGCGATGTTTAGGGTTCAGTCTTGTACTGAGTCCTGCGGTAACGGTATCGTTGACTTGCTGATCGAACCGTGTTTAACTGTTGTTAATGCTGATACTCTAGTGAAAGAGCAGTCAACAGAGGTTATCTAAAATTCTGTAAAAACAATGAACGATATCAATTTAGATTTAGTAGAAAATCCCGTAATCAAAGCATTTATTCAAGATCAAGCTAAGTTTCCCGAAAATTTTAAACTGCATATCTGCGAAGACGATGAAATGTATTTGTTCAGCTTGAACAACGTCCAAGACGATCGCGAGCGGGCTTGGGTGCGCTATTATTCGATCGGGCGTCGCATCTTGGATACGGTTAAACAAGTTGTGGAATGGCATTTTGGCAGTTTTGAAAATGTACCCTCTTTTCTAGATTTTGCCTGCGGTTACGGTCGATTTACCAGGTTTTTGATTCAGGAAATACCGCCGGAACGAATTTGGGTTTCTGATATTTATGCTAATGCGGTTAAGTTTCAAACTGAATACTTGGGGGTCAACGGTATTGTCTCAACGGGAAAACCAGAAAATTATTTAATTGACCGCAAGTTTGACTGCATTCTGGCTAATTCTTTTTTCAGCCATATGCCGGAAAGAACTTTTACAAGTTGGCTGCAAAATTTGTACGATTTGTTGACTCCTAATGGCGTTTTGATGTTTAGCGTTCACGATGAGTGTTTGCGGGCTCCTGATGTAGAAATGCCTGCCAGCGGTATTTTGTTCAGCGCCAACAGCGAAAGTCAGTCTTTAGACAAGGAAGAATACGGCACAACTTATGTAACTGAAAAGTTTGTAAGAGAAACTGTCGAGCGAGTTAGCGGAGGCAAAGCTTTTGTTCACCGCATCAAAAAAGGGATATGCAGGTTTCAGGATTTGTATGTTGTCACAAAGGAGCTAGTTAAACATTTTTCGGAGTTGAAATTCAATCATCACCCGGAAGGATATATTGATGTTGCTGCTTTTACGAATCAGGAGAATTTGTATCTAGAAGGATGGGTAGCTGATGTGAATCTCGACGGTCGAATTGAGGAGCTGCAAGTGCTGGTAAACGGCGAGGTTGTACAGAGATGCGAGCCTTTTTACGATCGCCCGGATGTGGCTGGATATTTTGAAACTGATGGGGCTTTGCAGTCTGGTTGGAGCTGTTATTTACCCAAAAAGACTGTGGCGCTGGAGGATGTGTTAATAGTCAAAGCAATCAATAACTATGGTTGGGAATGGATTCTGGAAACTTGCACTGTTAACTCGCTGATTAACCAAAGACAATCGCAGTCTTTATTGGGGTCTACTAAGACCAAACTCAAATTACTTGAGACTCAGTTAGCGTCGGCTAGGACAGAAGGGGAGCAAAATCAAAATAAGTTAATGATTACTCAAACAAAGTTGGAAGAATATCAAAGAAACTTGCAAGAAACTCAAACTCAATTAGTTTCAGCTCAAACGCAATTGGAGCAAACTCAAAAGCAGTTAGTATCTGTGCAAACGCAGTTGGATAAAACACAAAATCAGCTAATTAATCTCAAGGAAGAACTAGAGCAAGCGAAGTGTCGGGTTTTGGCAATGGAAAGCAGCAAGTTCTGGAAGCTCAGAAGCGCGTGGTTTCAAGTCAGGCAATCCCTGGGCTTAGCGGGAGAGTAACGAGTAAATTTGGTGTGGGAATTAGGGCGAGGGAGAAGGGAGATAAATTGTGAGTACAAATGACAGCAAACCATCGGTTTTTATTGTTACCGGAATGCACCGTTCCGGTACGTCTTTAACAGCTTCTTTGTTTCAGAAAGTTGGGGTTGATATTGGCAAAAAGTTAGTGGGTCCGGCTGACGGAAATGTGAAAGGTCATTTCGAGAATGTTGATTTTGTGGAGTTTCACAAAAGTGTGTTGCGATCGCACGGTATTGATGAACTCGGATGTACGTTGGAAAAAACGATTCCGGTAGCAGCAGAATACGTGGAAATCGCCAAACGCGCGATCGACCAAAATCAACTTCCTCACAAACATTGGGGTTGGAAAGACCCGCGAACAGCCCTTTTTTGGGATTTTTGGCTGACTTTGCTCCCCGAACCTAATTTTATCTGTGTTTATCGATCGCCCTGGGAAGTAGTCGATTCCCTTTACCGCCGGGGAACAGATGTCAGCTTGCTGCAAAATCCCGAAATGGCAGTAAAAATGTGGATTCACTACAATCAAAAAGTTTTAGAACTTTACGAACGTTTCCCCCATCGCTGTCTCCTAGCCAACGTTTACCCCATCGGCAACACTCCTGAACTTTTCCTCGATCGAGTCAACGAAAAATTTAATGTTAACTTAGGTGCAATACCGGGCGACAATTTTGAAGAATCTTTATTAGTCAACGATATTGTCAAAAGTCACAGACCGAGTTTAATAGAAAAATATTTTCCCGAAGCATTAGAACTCTATGAACTTTTGGAAACCCAAGCTGGCAATCTGAGCAGCGAATCGAAAGATGCGATCGATCAAGTTATTCATTTCCCAGCCTCTCCAGTCTGGCCATTTGAAGATTGGCTAAAAATCCGCTTGCTGGAAAAACAGCAAAAAACTAGCTCTTCCGAACTCAAACAGTGGCAAGAACAATTTCACCAGGCCCAGGCGAAAGTGTTGGGATTAGAGACAGAATTAGGAGCAACTCAAGTACAGCTTGCAGGCAAAGAAGCAAATTTTCAAGAAGCTTTAGCAAAACTCCTCGGATTAGAAACAGAATTAGGACAAACTCAGGTACAGCTTGCAGGCAAAGAATCGCAATTTCAAGAAGCTTTAACAAAAGTCTTAAAATTAGAAGCAGAATTAGGGGAAACTCAGGTACAGCTTGCCGGCAAAGAATCGCAATTTCAAGAAGCGTTAGCGAAACTCCTCGGATTAGAAACAGAATTAGGACAAACTCAGGTACAGCTTGCCGGCAAAGAATCGCAATTTCAAACAGCTTTAGCGAAAGTATTAGAATTAGAAGCAGAATTAGGGCAAACTCAGGTACAATTTGAAGAGACTGAATTTATCTTGCAGCAAAAGTTAGCTGAGTTACTTCAGTTAGAAACCGCACAAAGTCAAAATCAGGAAAAATTAAAGGATACTCAAGAAAAATTAGAAAACTCCCGCCATGAAAATGAAAATTTTCGCACCGAACTTGCTATAATCAAGTCTTCAATATGGTGGCAAGTGAGAGAAAAGTTGTGGGAAGTTCAGCGCAAAATCCGCGACTGGTTCCCTAAATTTATTTTTTCGTTAGATCGACCCACTACTTGGCAAGTTTGTGATTCCAACCTGCTAATTGTGGGCTGGGTTTTTAACCAAAAAAGAGAGACTACAGCAGTCCGCGCCAGAATTAAAGACCAGAGTTTCCCAGGCGTTTACGGCATAGATAGAAGTGATATAGCGCTAGCACACTCTAATATTCCGGCGGCGCAGAAATCAGGTTTTACAATTCAATTGGAAGCGCCTGCGGGACGGCACGAAGTGCTACTGGAAGCGCAAGACGATCGAGGTAAATGGCATTTGTTGGCAGCTTATCCGTTGTTAGTTTCAACGATTCAAGCATCGTTAGATGTACCGGTGGTGTGGGAACAGCGTCAGGGTCAAATTTTATTTGCCGGTTGGTGCTGCCACCACGATCGCAAAATTGCTAAATTAAGCTTGTTGTGCGGCGATACTTCTGTAGAATGCGCCTACGGTTTACGGCGAAAAGATGTCGGCGAAGTGTTCCCAGACTGGGTTAACAGTTCGGAAAGCGGTTTTGAGGCCCTTGTCGATTTGCCGCCTGGGGAATGGCACGTTTCTCTGCAAGCTGAGTTAGAAACCGGGGAAATTTTGTCTTTTCAAGCGCCGAAAAAATTGACTGTGCGGCGCTACCATATCTGGCAGCGAAGTGCAGATAAGTTTGAGGAGTTATCAAGGTTTACAGCCGCAATTCAGCAGCGGGCGAGGGAAAGAAAACAGCGTCTTGGTAGAATTTTGCCTCTGCCCTGGGAAATTGTGAAAGTGCTCCGCCAGTTGGGGAAGATTTATCGGCAGCAAAAACAGTTTAGTGCGCCGGGGGATTTACTGCCACCTGCGGGTTTTGTGGTGCCTCAACCTATTGATAGGTATGACGCTTGGCTGGATGTGAATCAGTGGAACGATCGCGCGCGCGATTACTTGATTTCTCGGTTAAAATCCTGCCAGGAACCCCTGCCAAAAATTTCGGTAGTAATGCCAGTTTACAACCCGCAGATAGATTTTCTCGAAAGTGCGATCGACAGCGTAATCAATCAAGTTTATCCAAACTGGGAACTCTGCATTGCCGATGATTGCAGCACCGAATTTACTGTTGCTGAAAATTTGAAAAGCTGGGCCCAAAAGGACGATCGTATCCGCATCACATTTCGTACAGAAAACGGCAACATCAGTGCCGCAACCAACAGCGCAGCCGCCCTCGCAACAGGCGACATCATCCTGTTTTTAGACAACGACGACGAACTAACTCCCGACGCATTAGGCGAAGTCGCCTTATATTTTGCAGCGCATCCAGCCACCGATTTTCTCTATTCCGACGACGACAAAATCGACACTAAAGGTCGCCGATTCGCCCCGCAATTCAAACCGGAATGGTCGCCGGAACTGCTGCTTTCCTATATGTATCTCGGTCATTTGTGCGCTGTCAGAAGACACATTTTTGAACAAATAGGCGGTTTGCGGATAGGTTTGGAAGGCTCGCAAGATTACGATTTTGCCTTAAGAGCAACCGAAATTTCTCGCCACGTCGCGCACCTGCCGCTAGTGCTGTATCACTGGCGAACCGCACCCGGTTCTACAGCCATATCTGGGGCCGCGAAACCCGCCAGCTTTGCCGCAGGTCAACAAGCCATTCAAGACGCACTAAACCGCCGAAAAATTAACGGCAATGTCGCTCAGCACGCATGGGCAGTTAAAGAAAATCTGGGCATATTTGCCCAGGAGTTCCCGGATAACGGCCCATCAGTAACGGTAATTATTCCTACTAAAAATCAGCTTAAGTTGCTCAAAGCCTGTTTAGATTCTCTGGAAAATACCACATACAAAAATTTTCAAGTTGCCGTTATCGACAACGAAAGCGACGATCCTAAAACTCTGGAATATTTAAACCAATTAAATTGCCAAGTTTTGAGGATAAAAAATCCTGGGGGCAAGTTTAGTTTTGCAGCAATTAACAACCGCGCGGCCGAACAAGTTGATAGCGAATATGTGTTGTTTTTGAACAACGATACTGAAGTAATTAACCCGCGCTGGCTGAGTCAAATGGTGGGATATGCTCAAATTTCCGCAGTGGGTGCAGTCGGCGCGCGGCTTTTATATCCAGACGGCAGAATTCAGCACGCGGGCGTAATTCACGGGCTGCATCACGGTTTGGCGGGTCACGCTTTTAAGCTGATGAACAGCGAAAATCGAGGCTATCTTTCTCAGGCGATGGTGACGCGAAATTACTCTGCGGTAACAGCGGCTTGCATGATTACTCCGCGTCAATTGTTCTTAGAATTGGGCGGTTTTGATGAGGAGAATTTTGCTGTTGCTTACAATGATGCAGATTACGGATACCGACTGTTAGAACGCGGTTATCGCTGCGTATATTGTCCCGATGCGGAGTTGTTGCACAAAGAGGGAACTTCTAGGGGTTTTACCGACAATCCTCAAGAAGTGGCGGCTTTTAGGCGTAAGTATGCGGGCAAAGATGACAGTTTTTACAGTCCTCACTTGTCTTTAGAAGATGAGTATTTTCATATTCAACCTCGACGGGTTTTTATGAAGGAAGAAGGTTCGGCAACGGATTTTGTAACGGATGTAACGGATGTAACGGATGTAATAGATAAGGAAGAAGTAAAATTTAATGATTCTGGTTTGTTGATAGCAGAAGCAGAGAATTTGATTCATCCTATCAGAGTTTTGATGTGCAGCAATTCGCTGGATTTTACGGGGGCGCCGCTGCATCAGTACGAAATTGCAGTGAAATTAGCGGCTGAGGGTGTGATTAAGCCGATCGTACTTTGCGTAACAGACGGGCCCCTGCGTCAAGCTTACGAACAGCAGGGAATTGAAGTAATTGTGCGCGACAATCCTCTCGAACACATCTACCAGCGCGATGCTTATGATGAAGCCATCCGCAGTTTTAGCACAGAAATTGCCAGTTTAAAAGTAGATGCAATTTATGCCAATACTTTAGAAAACTTTTTTGTAATTGATGCCGCACGGCAAATCGGAATTCCGGCGGTGTGGAACGTCCACGAAAGCGAACCTTGGCAAACTTATTTTAACAGGTTTGGTTCGGAGATTGCGGCGAGAGCTTTAGAGTGTTTTCGCTTTCCTTACAAAGTTATTTTTGTGGCAGATGCAACGCGGGACAGGTATTTGCCTCTCAACAGCCACCACAATTTTACAGTGATTCACAACGGCTTAGATTTGAGCAAACTGGAAAATTCGGAGAATTCTGAATTGGCTAGAAAAACTTTAGGTGTTGCAGCGGAAGATGTGGTCATTTTGCTGCTGGGAACGGTATGCGAACGCAAAGGACAGCAGGATTTAGTTAAGGCACTTTCACTTTTGCCTGAGAAATGGCACAATACAATTAGGTGTTTTCTTGTGGGCGATCGCCCGAGTATTTACAGCAATAAATTAGCCGAGTTGGTGGGGGAATTGCCAGCCGAGTTGCGGCTAAGGGTGACAGTAGTCCCGGAAACTGGTGAGACGGGAAAATATTACAAAGCCGCTGATATTTTTGTTTGCACTTCTCGCGTCGAAAGTTTTCCAAGAGTGATTTTGGAGGCGATGGCTTGCGATTTGCCAATTATTACAACGCCCGTTTTTGGGATTAAAGAACAAGTGCGACCGGGAATTAACGGTTTGTTTTACACGCCCGATCGCCCAGAAGAACTAGCGGCATCACTGCATAGTTTATTGGAAGATAAATCTTTGCGGCAACGGTTAGCAGAAAATGCTAAATATGTGTTAGAGTCGTTGAATAGTTTTGCAGAAATGACTCAAGCTTATGGTCAAATTTTTAGAGAAGGTTATTTTACTCCTAAAAAGTAATCCTTCAATACTCACTGGTAAAAAAGTAGGGCGTCAAATTTCGATCAGCAGGGAAGAGAACACCTCCAAGGAATTAACAGCTAAAAATTACTGGGAGAGTAACCCAACAGCCGCAATTGGGAAGCAGGGTTACTGGTTGTCTAATCCGATTATCGAAAAAGCTATAAACCATCGGCTGTCAGGTGGTAAGAGTCACGGTTACTGGCTAACCTGGTTAGTCAAAAATTATTTCAAAAATCGACGGTTCGATCGTCTTTTGTCTATTGGTTGCGGAGTGGGAAATCACGAAATTCTCATGGCTAAATTAGGATTAGCAACTCAAATTGATGCCTTTGACTTTTCCGAAAGTTCTTTAGAAATTGCTAGAAAAGATGCCGCAGCAGCGGGAGTAGAGATTAATTTTTATCAAGATGACTTTAATTTTTTTGCGATTGATGATAAGAAAAAATACGATCTAGTTTTTTGCTCGGGTTCGCTGCATCACGTCAAAGAACTAGAACGATGTTTATCAATTGTTCGGAACTGTTTAAAACCCGATGGATATTTTATTGTCAATGAATACATAGGAGATTGCTACAATATATATAATCAAGCTCAAGAGGATGTGATTAATCGCATTTACAAATGTTTTCACTACACGCTAAGGTCGGGAACAACTGAAAAATTTTCTAGTCCAAGTATTGAGAAAGTATTGGCGAGAGACCCTTCAGAAGCAGTCCGGTCAAAGCTGATACTTCCGTTTTTAGAATTCTACTTTGATGTGGAAGTGTTGAATCTAGCCGGTGGGGGGTTGCTTCACGAACTTTACCCTTTTTTAGATCACGCTCGACTTTCAGACGGAGAACCAAAGAGTGAAACGATCGTCCAGTTATTGCTGGAGATTGAACAAATCTTAATGGAGCAGCCGGGAGGACTATCAAGCGACTTTTGTTTGTGTATTCTGAGACAGAAAAAAAAAAAATGGAAATAATACCGCCTAAAATAGATTACGAAGAAGCTTGGGATAGCTACGCCCAAGAATGGAAAAACAATAATCCTGAACTCGCTTATTTGGGCGATGAATGGATAGGGAAAGGTGCCGGTGCGGCTAACTCGCTATCAGAATATGAATCCTTGATAGAACAGCAATTTATTGCACCGTACATCAAACAAGAACATACGGTTTTAGAAATTGGTATCGGTGGCGGAAAAACAGGTTCGCTGTTGCTGAAATATTGCGATCGACTAATTTGTGCCGACATTTCCAGTCAAATGCTGCAAGCGGCCCGATCGCGCTTGGGAGACGATCGCGTTTCTTACGTAAAACTCGACGGTTTAACATTAGACGGCATCGCTCCAGGTTCAGCCGATGTCTGCTTTTGTTACGATACAATGGTACACGTAGAGCCAGTAGATATATTCAACTACCTGACTCGAATTCCCAAACTGCTGCGGGGCGATCGAATTTGCGTCTTTCACCACGGGAATATTCTCAGCGAATTAGGGTGGCAAAAATTCGCCAGCGAGTGGGACAAAAACCTGCTGGGACGCAGAGACGGCACTGCATTTTCAGTTATGACTGATACAATTATGGAAAAATTTCTCCATCATTTAAACTATGAAATTATCCTGAAAAATACATCTTCAGTACCGCGAGATTGTGTCTGGATCTGCAAAGCACCAACCCCCAATGAATAAAACCAAAGCTTTTTAGTCGCCTCAAAATATTTTATTCCAACTAACAACAGAAAACAGTCAACAGTCAACAGACAACAGACAACTGACAATGAAAGCATTATTTCTCCATCCCAACTTCCCCGCCCAATACCGCCACATTATCACGGCTTTAGGCGCAGATCCCAAAAATCAAATTGTTTTCGGCACTAAAAACGAGCGCCCAGAGTGGAACATTCCCGGCGTGCGGAAAGCAGCATTTACCCCCAGCCGGGAACCCCACGCGCAGACTCACCAATACGTCCGCCCTTTAGAAAGTGCCGTCATCTACGGACAAGCCGTATTTAGAATGGCAGAACAACTCAAAGCAGACGGTTTCGTACCCGATATTATCTGCGGACATTCCGGTTGGGGGCCGACATTGTTTGTCAAAGAAGCTTTTCCAAATACACCGCTTTTGTGCTATTTCGAGTGGTTTTATCATGCTATTGGTTCCGACGCAGATTTCGACCCAGCGGAACCTTTAACAGTTGACGATATGGCCAGAATTAGAATCAAAAATGCGCCGATTTTGATCGATTTATACTCTTGCGATTGGGGTTTGTCCCCCACTTATTGGCAGCGATCGCAATTTCCCCCAGAATTACAACAAAAATTATCCACACTCCACGACGGCGTAGATACCGATTACTTCAAACCAGACCCCGGTGCTAAACTGGTTTTGCCTAACTTAGACTTGTCTGGCGTTGATGAAATTGTCACCTACGTATCGCGGGGAATGGAACCTTACCGAGGTTTTCCCGAATTCATTGAGTCGATCGCCTATGTACAAGAACGCCGCCCCAACTGTCACGTCGTAATCGTTGGTTCAGAAAGAGTTTGTTATGGGCGTTCTTTACCCAACGGCGAGTCTTACAAAGACCATATGCTCAAAAAAGTACCCCTAGACTTGTCGCGAGTTCACTTTGTCGGGCCCCTACCTTACGGGCTTTATCTAAAAGTAATTCAAGCATCCGACGTACACGTTTATTTGACCCGACCTTTTGTGCTATCTTGGTCAATGATTGAATCTCTATCAACCGGATGTTTAGTAATCGGTTCCGACACAGGGCCAGTCAGAGAAGTTATCCGCGACGGAGAAAACGGTTTGCTAGTCGATTACTTCTCACCGAAACAAGTAGCCGATCGCATTGATGAAGTTTTAGACCATCCTACCCGCATGGCAGACATTCGCATCAAAGCCCGTCAAACCGCCCTAGAACGCTACAGTTTAGCTAAAATGCTGCCACAACATTTACAACTGATCGAGCAAGTAGCAAATCGTTCCATGCCGCCTACAGTTGGCATGGAACCAGAACGGGAATTAGCAGCATCTTTTGCAGTGAGAATTTAGCAATAAAGGGTAGTCCTGCATAGTCAGGACTACGCCAATTTTAACAGGAAGAAATGGCTGTACTTGCTTGAAAGTACCGATTTTTGTTACTATTGTTAAAACCCAACTAAATTCCCATGAAATCAACTACTAGGGCGCTGAAAGAATGGAATGTAGCAGTTAATGCTTTGGAACAAGGTCAAACCATTGTGCTGTTGCGGAAGGGGGGAATTCGCGAGCAAGCAGGACAGTTTAATGTCACTGACAAACAGGTTTTGCTGTATCCAACTTTTGAACACCAACAGCCGGATTTATTAAAGCCGGAGTTTGCACATCAAGTCAATACTGTTGAATCTGGTTGGCATCCTGAAGTTATTAGAATTGGTAGTTGGGCGGAGATTACTGATGTTTTTTTGGTAGCTTGGGAACCGGCAATTACTGCGCTATTTCCGTACCATATTTGGAATGAAAAATTTGTCAGTGACCGCCTGAAATGGAAACAAACTCAGCCAATTTATATTTTCTTGCTGCGGGCTTATCGCCTTGCAGAAATCCGCGAAATTCCCTACATTCCTGAATACGGCGGTTGCCGTTCTTGGATCGATTTGGCAGATGCTATTTCCCTGGAGGGAAGCCAAGCTGTTTTGAGCGATCGAGAGTACATTGAACGCTCAAATGAAATCCGCAATCTGATAGCGAATCCTGCGAATGCTTCTGGTTCGCAGAGAGTGACAACGCTGACGGAAGGTAGCCAGAATTTTAGTCCTCATTAATAGTTTTTAAGGTACTTTTAGAGAGGCGCGCTTCTACCAAACCCAGCCCAAAATCCGCAGCTAAGGCCATTAAAGCAGCCGGAATTGCCCCAGCCAAAAGTAACTGATTGTTGACGGTAGCAACGCCACGGAAAATAAACACCCCCAAGCCACCCGCGCCAATTGCTGCGGCGATTGTAGCAAGTCCGATCGCAATTACAGCAGCAACTCGCACCCCCGCCAGAATCACGCCCAGTGCCAGGGGAATTTCCACTTGCCATAACAGTTGCATATCAGTCATCCCCATGCCTCTTCCGGCTTCCGTAATCGCTGGATCGACCCCGACAATACCAGTATAAGTATTGCGGATAATTGGCAGTAAAGAATACAGAGTGAGGGCGATAATTGCCGTGCGATCGCCTATTCCCCCCAATACCGGCACAGGGATTAGCAAGCCAAACAAAGCTAAACTAGGAATTGTTTGCATAATATTAGCAAACCCCAAAATTGGCTTTTTCAATTTTGGTTTTCTCGTGGCTAAAATTCCCAGGGGAATCCCCACAATAAGAGCGATAAAAATTGCAACAGTTACTAAATATAAGTGTTCACTGGCGCGCTGAATTATCTCAGCGCCATAGCGGTTGATAAATTGCATCATGTGGGAATTAGTAATTAGGAATTCGGAATTGTAAATTATGGTATAATCGAATATCTCGTAGGAGTGGGTTCACCAATATATTTAATTTCCCGCCATCAGCTTCAAAAAGCGACCCATAGCCATAAACGAATGATGCGATCGCACATCATATTATTACCCCGTCCCGGGTAATTGCAAACATTCAAGAAATGCCCCAGCTTCTGGATGCTGAGATTTGAGAAAATCATCAGGTGTTGCCAATTCAACCAACCGTCCGTCTTGCATCAAACCAATTCTAGAAGCTAACAAAAAAGCTTCTTGAATGCTGTGAGTCACAAAAATCACAGTTTTGCCGAGTTGCTGTTGCAATTGACCGAATTCCCGCTGCAATTCCAGACGAGTAATCGGGTCTAAAGCACCAAACGGTTCATCCATTAACAATATCGGAGGGTCAGCCGCCAGTGCTCTAGCGACGCCTACCCGCTGCCGCTGTCCGCCGGATAACTGATGGGGATAGCGTTTGGCGAAGTGCTGGGGGTCGAGGTTGACTAATTCTAACAGTTGGCGGACGCGAGATTGAATACGAGCGCCCTCCCAACCTTCTAATTTTGGCACTAAACCGACGTTTTGCTCGACGGTAAAATGGGGAAACAAACCGATTTCTTGAATCACATAACCAATTTTTCGGCGCAGTTGAATTGGGTTCCACTGAGTTGTCGGTTTTCCCATGACAAGAACTTCGCCGCTGCTTGGCGTTAGTAAATTGTTAATCAATTTCATGGTAGTAGTTTTGCCACTACCGCTGCGTCCCAGCAATACTAAAACTTCTCCTTGCAGCACTTTGAAATTGAGTTGGTCTACTAAATGCCTGCGGTTGAGGCGATATGTCACGTCGAGGCATTCGACAGCAACTTCATTATTGAGAGGCATGATTAGTTCCGGTGATTTGGGTTTTCAGGAATTTTAGGACTTACAGACAAGGGGCTAGAAACCAGGTTTTTTTCTTAGATAATTTGCTGCTGAACCCAAGATTTGGCAGAGAAACCTGGTTTATAAGCGTAAGTCCTAAAATTCAAATCAGCGAGCATCGGGGGACAATTCCCCAATCTAAAATCTAAAATCTAAAATCTAAAATCTAAAATCGACTTGATTTTGCCATTCTAGCAGTAAGGCTCGACATTGGAGGCAAGTTAATTTTTTGAGCAAGTCGCGAATTCCGTCTGGGGTGACAGGATATTCAGCACCGATAAGTTCGGGGCTTACTGTTGCTGTAGGGTGCAATTCTGCAACAAAACCGTAGAGTTTTTGATTGGAGAAGGAACTGTTTATTGCCCAGCCAAGGGTGTTGATCGGTTCGATGCGGGCGATCGCACTTTCTGTCACGCCTAGCTCTTTTTTGAGTATAGCTGGAACTTCCGCTGCTGGTGTGGCTTCCGCTTCTACGCGACCGCCGGGAAAATCCAGGGTTGCTTCTGCCACGCCGGGGCGATACATCGGTGGGGGAAACAGCAATTTGTCAGCTTGAATGGTCAAGATTACAACTGAATCTGCTCTTTCTACTCGCCAATATTCTACTGTTTTTCCTTCTGTTGTTTCGAGATGTTCCGCGATTAGTTTTACCCAACGTGAGTTGATTTCTACAAAGCGGTCTAGAGTTTTCCACTGGGATTTTGCAGTTGGGTTCATGTCAGAATTTTTGAAATAAATCAGATGTTTTTTGCTATGGTAGGCGATTTTTGCCGAGCTGAACAATAGCCGATCGACCTTTTCAGCTTTGAGCCAGTTTTTTCCTCTCGATTGTAAATTTTTGCTACAACGTTACACATTCGCATAGATAATTCCGTAACATAGACTACATAATCAAAGTTTATCTGCGCCTTTGCTCTGCGTTGTTTCAACCGGGCCCTGGTGCAGACTCTTAGCTAGACAGGAGTAATTATGCAACTGCAAACAGATATTCGTACTTGGCAATCCCAACCAACGCCCGGAAGCTTCGCCAGTGTCCGCGACTGGGAAAGATTTGGCTGCGCCGTACCTGCACCAAAATTGGCTCCTTCTATGTGGGTTAAATTGTTCAATCCGCCAACCGCATTCAGCTTTGACGAAGCGTGGCTGTTGTGTGAATCTTCGGAAGAACAGTGGCTAGCTTGGATTCCTGATTATGGCGAAATTTTACTGAGTACACATGAATTTTGCGCTACTAAATCGTGAATTACGCAGACAAACTTTCATAAACCAGGTTTTAAAATCCATATCCCTCGGGTTCCACGGGATTTTTTGGAAAAAATCTGGTTTCTGCGTAATTATGTCGTTTGCAGTGAGGAATGCAAGTCCTTATCACAGTTTAAGGACTTGCATTCCTCACTACAAACCTCTTCTATGATGTCATTTCAGCCGATATCATAGAAGCCCTAATAGATATTAATTGAAATTTCGCCAACAAAAAGAGCAATAGGTTTTCTATTGCTCTTTTTGTTCAAAAACACTCTCTAGTTTTTATCTTTAAGATAGCGGAAGTTATATCAACTGGCCTCGATTGACCCCAATATCGCTGCGGTGACGGGTTTACTGTATCGATGATTGCATGGGAGATATTGGTGAACCCGCCCTTACAGCAATTACGGTCAATTTAGCCCCCATGATATTGCTGGCTTATTTGCAAACTGCACGGTTATTTGCGTTTCTGACAATCGTGCCTACTCTACCATTAATCTGAATCGGGTTCTTAGTGCTGGCTCGAATCAAGAGTGGTTGTTTGGCGAGACATTCTCTGATTGATGCTGCCCAGGCGGTGAGAGCACTGGTGTATTCTGTACGACCCGCTGGGGCGCGAAACTGATCGGTAATTAGGAAATCCGAGGTGATGCTAGTGTCAGTACCAACATTGGTAATAATTGGAAAGTCAAAGGCTCTGGGCAACGTTCTGTCCTGGATTCTGCCCGGTACCAACTGGTAATTCTTCGAGCCACCCTTGTAGTCAATACCTGCTTGAGGGCTGGTGGGAGGGCTTGTTTGAGCCAATGCGGGAACAGGCAAGCTTGCTACCAAAACGGTGCAGCAACTCCAAAATAATTTCGATTTCATCTGATTCATCTCCTCAACTTTATGACGATTAGCACTAATTTAGGTAGGCTCAAAAGACACTAGCTTTTATTGAGAAAGCGCCTGATGATATTCAGCTTTTGAGTTTGAGTTCAACTTACCTAAGTTATTACCAAACATCTTCAAAAATGTTAAAACTGGTTGGCCTGACAAACTGTAGAAAAGTTTCAGTTGAGTTAGATATTTACACATCTGAAGTTGTTACAGCATTGGGGAGTCGGTTTTACCAGAATGATTCATTTTTGAGCGATGTCATTGGAACTTTATCAAATTTTGTCTCAGATATCAAGTTTTGCCGATCGCGTATCACGTTTTAACACTGGTTTGCGGCTCGATCGAGCTTTGAGTGTTGCGGGCGATAGCAGGACGAGAAAGATGCTACAGTGCATTGATGGGCGTTTGAGTATTTTCAGGCGACAATAGACAGAGAAGGGGCTTGAAAATAGGTGATTTTGGTGGAAGATAGTAAATTTATCGACGTATCGGACATTATGGGGGTTCCCGCAGCTCCGGCGGGTTACAAATCGGGCTTTGTGGGTATTGTCGGACGCCCGAATGTCGGAAAATCAACGCTGATGAATCAGTTGGTGGGGCAGAAAATTGCGATTACTTCGCCGGTGTCTCAAACGACGCGTAACAGGCTGCGGGGCATCCTGACGACACCTGAAGCACAAATAATTTTTGTAGATACTCCCGGAATTCACAAGCCGCATCACCAATTGGGCAAGGTTTTGGTGCAGAATGCCCGCACAGCGATTCAGTCGGTGGATGTGGTGCTGTTTGTGGTGGATGGTTCGGTGGAATCGGGAGGGGGCGATCGATATATTGTCGAAATTCTCAGCAATTGCAAAGTTCCGGTGATTTTGGGGATGAATAAGTTGGACGAACAACCGGAGGATTCCGTGTTGATTGATCGAACTTACGAGCAAATTGTCAATCCTGAGTGGCCCGTTGTCAAATTTTCGGCTCTCACGGGCGAGGGTGTCGAGCCCCTGCAACAATTGTTAATCGAACATTTGGAGGTTGGGCCTTATTATTATCCGCCAGATTTGGTGACTGACCAGCCGGAACGCTTTATTATGGGCGAATTGATTCGGGAACAGATTTTGCTGCTGACGCGGGAAGAAGTGCCGCATTCGGTAGCAATTGCGATCGACATCGTTCAAGAAGAAGCAAAAATTACTAGGATTCTAGCGACAATTCACGTCGAACGGGATTCCCAAAAAGGTATTTTAATCGGTAAAAGCGGCAGTATGCTCAAGTCGATCGGCAGTGCGGCCCGCGAACAGATTCAAAAGTTAATTGAAGGCAAAGTGTATTTGGAGTTATTTGTCAAGGTGCAGCCGAAATGGCGGCAGTCTCGCACTCGTTTGGCGGAATTGGGCTATCGGGTAGAAGAATAAAGCGAACTGATGGAGCAAATAAGGGCGATCGTTGAGAGATTTTACAACTGAACTTCCCCTCGCAGGCAGAAGTTCAGTTTAAATCATTGTCCTAAAAACTCCGCCAGCAACTGTCAACTGTCAACTGTCAATTGTCAACTGTCAACTGTCAACTCTTTAAGGACGTTCGGCAAATTTTTGAACAGCTTTTGGTGCAAAAGCAGCAACTAAAAAAGAAGTTGTAATGTATTTGCCATCAGCATTCTTGCTATTTATTGTGATGACGCCAAACCCAATTGCTGCAATCAGTGCAATAAAACTCATCGCTCGCATTGCCGAGTAGTTTCCATTATTTTCCTGAAAAAATTCAGCCAGATATTGTCCGTTTTCTGCAGAATTTGCTGTAGCTTCAAGGATAGCAGAATGTGTCATTTGATTAACCTCATAAATGATTAAAGCTTAACTAACAGGACTTACGCAACAACCGAGAAATTAAACTTCCGTAGTTGTAAGGTGCGGGTTTCGCACCCTACAATTAGAGTCGGCACGTAAGTCCTATACAAGTGAGATATACCGTTGTTTAGTGCGGTAACTTGCTCAAAGCGTGCCAAGTTCTCGGCCCGACAATTCCATCGGCTGGTAAACCCTTCATCGTTTGGAACTGGATGGTCGCTACTTTGGTCATAACCCCGAAGTATCCGTCAACAAAACCGAAATAGTATCCATTCAATTTCAAGACATTCTGAACAATTTTGACGGCATTACCTGAACTACCAATCATGAGAGTCGGCATATTCACAGGTGCACCAGAGTATAGTGCTTGCCAGGTTAGAGAACCGACAATCCCATCTTCAGCTAAAAAGACGCGGTGTTGATAGCCTTTGACGGCGTTTTCAACATAGATGCCGAAAATACCATCGATCGCACCAAAATAATACCCCCAATGAAATAGAAGCTGTTGTAGTTCCTTGACCGCTTGACCAGTAGAACCCCGCTTTAAAGTGGGTTTCATGATTCCAGATGCTTCAGCAACTGCAAGAGTTGATTGAGAAGTTGTATCGGCGACGACAGCGATAGCTTGATTATTGAGAGTTTTTTCTTCTGTAAACATGATGGGAATCCTCTGTGCATTCGAGTGTTTTCATTTGATATTTCAGGTATAACTGCTGTCTTCGGTGGCTTCACAGTCGCTTTTTATAGTGAAACTTGTGTGAGTTCACACATTTGAGTGTCACTCATTTGAGTTATATGTTTCCGCTTACAGTCGATCGGCAGTGCGGCGCGAGAACAGATTCAAAAGTTAATTGAAGGCAAAGTATATTGGGAGTTATTTGTCAAAGTGCAGCCGAAATGGTGGCAGTCTCGCACTCGTTTGGCGGAATTGGGCGATCGGGTAGAAGAGTGAAACTTTGGCAGTTGGGAGTTGGGGTTCTTCCCTTCTATGAATCAAGAATCGAGCACGACTTTCGCTCTGAGAGAGTTTCATCGGGGCCGAAGAGTCGATACAAACCCCCGCTTTACCACTAGAACGCCATTCCAACAACAGTACACTAAACTGAGAGCAGCCCCATTCGCCCCAGTTGACCTATGCCGCGTTGGTTCAATACTGCTGGCCCCTGCCAAGAAGACATTCATTACGCACTGTCGCCCACGGTACGCTTACCAAGCTTAGAAAGGTTAATCGCTCAACGCAACTATTTCGTCATCCATGCACCCCGGCAAGTGGGGAAAACCACCGCTATGCTGGCGTTAGCCAAACAACTCACCGAAAGCGGACAATACACCGCCGTGATGCTGTCAGTTGAAGTCGGCGCACCCTTCAGTCAAGACATCGCGGGTGCAGAGGATGCCATTCTCGGTGCTTGGCGACGGGCGATTTCGATTCGACTTCCCCCAGAATTGCAGCCGCCTGCTTGGCCATCGTCGGAACCGGGACAGCAAATCGGCGATGTACTCAGCCTGTGGACACAATCTTCTCCTCGTCCTTTGGTGGTTTTCATCGATGAAATTGACGCACTACAAGACCAAGCTTTGATTTCTATTCTGCGCCAATTACGCGATGGTTATCCCAATCGCCCGAAAGCGTTTCCGCAATCGGTGGGTTTAATTGGTTTGCGGGATGTTCGCGATTACAAAGTGGCTGCGGGGGGAAGCGATCGACTCAATACATCCAGTCCGTTTAATATTAAAGTGCGATCGATTACTCTGAGAGATTTTAATGCCTCAGAAGTCGCGGAACTCTACGCGCAACATACCCAAGATACCGGACAAGTTTTTACACCTGAAGCCGTAGCCTTAGCTTTTGAACTGACTCAGGGACAACCTTGGTTAGTGAATGCTTTAGCTAAGGAAATTGTAGAAGAATTAGTTACCGATGAATCTATAGAAATTACACCACAACATATTTTAGAAGCCAAAGAAATTCTAATAAAACGGCAAGATACGCATTTAGATAGTTTGGCAGAACGACTGCGAGAAAACCGAGTCAAAGCCATTATCGAGCCGATGCTAGCCGGACGAGAATTGCCAGAATCTTCTAATGACGATCGCCAATACCTCGTAGATTTGGGCTTGCTCAAACGAGATCCAGCCGGGGGTTTAGTCATCGCCAATCCGATTTATCGAGAAGTGTTGCCGCGAGTTTTGGCGCAAGGGCCGCAAGATAGTTTACCGATTATCCGTCCGAGTTGGTTGAACGATCGCGGCGAACTACTACCAGATGCACTCCTGCAAGCGTTTCTCGCGTTTTGGCTGCAACATGGCGAACCGTTACTCAAAAGTGCATCTTATCCCGAAATAGCCCCGCATTTAGTGTTGATGGCGTTTCTGCATCGGGTGATTAATGGTGGGGGAACGTTGGAACGGGAATATGCGATCGGACGCGACAGAATGGATTTATGTTTGCGTTATGGTGACGTAACATTGGGAATTGAACTGAAGGTTTGGCGAACTCGGAAAGTCGATCCGTTGAGTAAAGGGTTGGAACAGTTAGATGGATATTTGGCTCGATTGGGACAAGATTCTGGTTGGTTGGTGATATTCGATCGTCGCGAGAATGCGCTTGAATTAGAAGAACGATTGAATACTGAAATTCATCTGACACCTATGGGGCGAACCGTTACAGTTATTCGTGCGTGAAGAAGTTGTGATGAATGTCTCAATTTTTGCGATCGCCGAAAGTGTGCGATCGACTCTAATCTAAAATATAATTAAGAAGGGGTTGACATACACGATCGAGCTGCGGTATTACTCGATTATATCCAGTATTGTACCGCAACTGCAATACAATTATTCGATCGCGCACCCATGCAACAAGCTAGTATATCCAATCTTTTCGCCAAACCTCAAACGAGGAGATTCTAAAAAATTCCAACTATGAACTACCGAAACCACATCACGATCGAAGCAAATAAACGCGGTGGTAAGCCTTGTGTACGCGGCTTGCGAATTACGGTTTATGAAGTGCTTGAGTACCTGGCTTCCGAGATGACCGAAGCAGAAATTCTCGACGATTTTCCCGATTTGACGCGAGAAGATTTAAAAGCCTGCATTGCTTATGCTGCTGACCGCGAGCGTCGGTTTATGACTGCGACCTTATCGGCATGAAATTACTTTTTGATGAAAACTTGTCGCCCAAGTTGCCGAATCGTTTGAGCGATATTTTCCCAAATTCGCTTCACGTTCGAGATGTGGGAATGAAAGCAACGATCGACCCAATAGTTTGGGATTATGCAAAAGACAATAATTTGATGATTGTCTCGAAAGACGCGGATATGCACGACCTGAGCTTAGTATTGGGGAATCCACCGAAAGTTATTTGGCTTCGCCTGGGAAACTGTTCGACATTGCAAATTGAAAATTTGCTGCGTCGGGATTTTAACGCGATCGAGTTATTTTATGAAGATGAGACTTTATCGCTGCTTGCTTTATCATAATGCACCGATCGCCGAAAGTGTGCGATCGACTCTAAATGCTCTCTAATCTAAAATCTAATATAGATAGCTTTTTTCAGTGCGGCGGCTTAAGTAATTGAGTCAAATCATGTGGCGAACTCGATCGAGGAAAGGATATTCTGATGGGGAGTAAGAAGCGGTTGACATACGTCATCGATATGCGGTATCTTGAGAATATATGCAGTATTGTACCGCAACTGCAACATAATTATAAGTTATGATGCTGGGCTATCGGTTAGGGCAGCACTTTAAAATTATAGACAGGGCAATTCAAAAGAGTAATTTAAATGACACGTTAGAAGAAAAATGCAGTTTTTGAAGCAAGGTCAACGAAGCTTTATGGGTTCATTAGTTTTGGAACTACAAAGAGATGCGCTTAATCCAGAAATCTCCGTGTTAGTTCTACTAAGAAAAGCTTTGGTTGTTGCAAGGAAACTCAATATTCAGGAGTTTCAGCAATGGGTAGAAAAAGAACTTAATGGCTATCCTGGGAGATCATATCTCCCTCAATATCGCTTCATGTTTGGAGATTTAAAGGCACGTAATCCTTATTAGGGATGGATACCAGTCATAGTTCATTCTCTGATTCACGAGTTCATATCTAAACGACCTGTTCTTCAACCAATCAGTGAAATAGAAACACTTGTTGAAAGTTTGAAGGATAAAAACTCCTCTTTAATTACCAGGCCACCAGCATTGGAATAATTTTTAAGAGAGTACGATGACATTCCATTGGAAATGTAAATACATATTGATATATCACAAGCAAAAGGTGTGCTAGAGGCTGTACGGGATGTCGTTCTTAGCTGGTCATTGAAATTAGAGGAAGATGGGATTTTAGGCGAAGGAAGGACTTTCTCCCAAGAAGAAAAACAGATCGCTGCCAAGAATGATTATAGTAGTGTGATCCAAATCAATATAACACAGTCACAAATGCAAAATTCTTCATCAGAAAGTCAATCAAGCTCAGAATCATTCAGCAATGACCTTCGCAGCCCTCTCGTGTTACAAGCTCCTGAAGTGTTTACAACGGAAAGGCTTATTTTACGCCGCCCTCGTCTCTCAGATGCAGAGGCAATCTTTGAATACGCTAGCGATCCTAAAGTCATTTACTACATGGATTACTGCCCCCGCACTGATGTCAGCGAGGTTATGAAATCTCTTCAGGGCAAGGTCAAACAATGGGAATCAGGCAATTTTTCTTGGGTTCTTATAGTCAAACCTGATGACCGACCCATCGGTACAATCGCCTGTTGTGTAGAAGGTCATGCGGCTGATTTTGGTTATTTGCTAAATCAAAAATATTGGGGACAAGGATATGCAACAGAAGCGGCTGTTGTAGTAGTGCAATGGGCAATCAGCTTGCCAGAAGTTTATCGGGTTTGGGCAACTTGCGATACGGAGAACCTTGCTTCAGTTAAAGTTCTGGAAAAGAGTGGTTTAGTGTGTGAAGGGAGGTTGCGCTGTTATCAGATCCGTCCTAACATTTCAGCAATCCCTAGAGATGCGTTTATGTATGCCAGGGTGCGTGGCGCGAGTTAACACTTCATGGCAGCGGACGGTCGAAAGCCGCTGGTGCTGAGTTCGAGTTTATCTGCCGCCGCATAACTTCACCGTTATGCCGCTCCGTTTTAGTCTCCAGGAAAGTAACCCAACCATTACTCCTTTCAGATTAATGTTGCCGAAAGGTTATTTACATACAGTCATGGACACAATTACCTACAGACTCCCGCAGATTGGAGACGAGTATCAAATCAGTGGTTGTATGTGGGCTGCTGCGGTTCTATGGGAACTTACAGATGGTACACCAGAAAGTGTTGCCGAATGGCTACAGATTTGTCATCCAGAGGAATTAAGAGACAGAATCTTGAGTGATGAGAAAACGCTAGTTGCAACGTGGAATGAAATCGTTGTTGGATTTATTGCCTTTAAGAGGGGCAATCATTTGTCATTACTGTTTGTCCGAAGAGAATTTTCTGGGCAAGGAATTGGTCGAGAACTTTTCACCCGATGTAGCTATAATTTGAATGAAGTTACTGTCAACGCCGCAGAAGAAGCAGTTGGCTTTTATCAGAAAGTGAGGTTTAGACAAAGTGGCGATCGCTTTTTTAAGCATGGAATATGGGGAATACCAATGAAATGGAGCAACCTTTCACCCGAAGTCATGGAGTAATCCAATGGAGAACCTATCACTGCTAGCCACACTGCGCGAACTAGAGTGCGAACTTCATCGACCTGAGTGCCGCAGGAATCTAGAGCGCTTGGCCCAGTTGCTTGCTCATGATTTCAAGGAGTTCGGTCGCTCAGGAGCAACATATACGCGCGATTATGAACTGATGTCATTGCCAAGTGATCCGGAGCTACCGCAGGTTCACGCTCAAGACTTTGTTGTGAACAAGCTCTCAGACTCGATCGCGTTACTCACCTATCGAGATGCTCATGTGAATCCATCAGGAGAGTTGTTCCGTCACACTAACCGCTCGTCGATTTGGCGGTTAGATTCATCAGGTTGGCAAATGGTGTTTCATCAGGGTACGCCTACAGACCCTTTTGACCAATCTGCGATCTAAGAACCGCAGTGCAACGGAACTTTGAAGTATGCTGTTTTTAGCAGAAGTTATCTCCGTCCGGTGATTGCGAACATTAGATTGCACTATTGCAGGAAAGCTAAGGTGGGGCTTACATTTCGACTACTTGAGAAGGAACAGGCACTGGCAATCTTGGACTGGCGCTACACTTTTCCGTATGACTACTACAACTTTGATGCCAATACTCTTCAAGAGGACTTGTGCTATCTGCTTGATTCAAGAAACGCCTTTTATGCGATCTTAAACTTGCAAGAAGAACTCGAAGGCTATTGCTCTTTCGGCTCAGATGGTCAAGTGCCAGGTGGAGACTACAGCGAGAAAGCCCTTGACATTGGTATAGGCATACGACCAGATTTGGTAGGTCAAGGACGTGGAAAATATTATGCTCAAGCTGTCGCGGAATATGGGGCACAGCACTATGGGATGCAGCAGTTGCGCGTGACGATCGCGGGCTTTAACAAGCGGGCACAACGAGTGTGGGAGCAGTTAGGATTTGAGCAGGTTGAGAAGTTTGTAAAAATTGGTAGTGATACCATTTTTTTAAAGATGTGATAGACTTATGTAAGAAGTAAAGGAGCCAATAAAAATGTCTGGTCGCCCTAACAT
>NZ_JAUBTK010000063.1:0-48231 GCF_036702455.1 Microcoleus sp. D2_18a_D3 | reverse complement strand
TTTAATAATTTTAGGAATCGCGTATTAGCTTGCTTTTCTGATTAGATAAACTTATAACCATAAGTTCAGGAGAGCCGGTAACAATAGTGGTTTTACTCGATCGATAGTATTATACTATTATCAAAATCTTGACTTAAAGCGAGCATAAGTATGAGCATTGTTCCACCACGCGGAATGGCAGTCACTGAGGCTTATCGGCTCTATCGGTCAGGTAACTTATTGGTAAACAGAAAGTATCAAAGAAAATTAATTTGGTCAGTTGACGAAAAAGAAAAACTGATTGGAAGCATTTTAAAGGGATATCCAATTCCTTTGATTCTACTAGCTGAACGTCCTCAAGTTCATGGAAGTGGAAAGTATGAGATCATAGATGGTATGCAGCGACTTAATGCTATTTGTGGTTTCATTGAAAATTTATTTGCATTTAAGGGCAGGTATTTCGATCTTAACGAGTTCTCCTATGCCAAACAATTAGCTGATGAGAAGGTATTTGAATTTGAAGAAAATTTTGATAAATTAGATAGAAAAAAATGTGCAGATATTTTAGATTATCAGCTTGCAGTAACCATTTACACTGCAATGGAGGAAAGCGACATAACAGAGGTTTTTGGCAGAATAAATTCCGGTGGTAAGCATTTAAGCAACCAAGAGAGACGACAAGCAGGCGTAACGACATCATTCGCAGAAGTGGTTCGTACAATTGCTATGCAGTTGCGGGGGGATGATACTCGGAAAACGCTTCATCTATTTGATATGCCCCAGGTTAGTATTGATTCCAAACAGAATAATCAAGGTTATGGAATTCAAGCAGAAGACACTTTGTGGTGCAAGCAAGGAATTCTTAGTATACCTGACCTGCGTGATAGTAAAGATGAAGATATGATAGCAGATATTGCAGCATCGATATTACTTAATAAACCCCTACAAAGAAGCAGAGAGCGGCTAGATAGTCTGTATGATGAAGAGAGCCAGGACTTCCAGTTAATAGAGAATAGTCTTGCAACCTATGGCTCCAAAAAACTAGAAGAAGACATTGTAAAAACCTTCTCCATTCTGGGAGAAACTATTGAAACATATAGCTCAGATAATAAGTGTTTACGAAATATCGTAAACCCAGGCATTAATAATCCAATACCGCAGGCTTTCTATACAATCTTCATGGCTTTTTTTGAATTAATAATTGATTCAGAACTTCTACCTGCCAACCCTCAAAAGATTATGCAAGCACTCAAAAAGCTTCAGCAGAAGTTAGAGTTAAGCAAGCGATATGCAGAGATAGAGGATCGTATTAATAATATTAATCAAACTAAGGGACTCATACAAAACTGCTTCGCGAAGAAAAAAGATAAATCCACTCTAGGACAAGGTGCTGAGTTGATACAAACATTCAAAAATTCTTTAAGTCGTTCTCGTATTGAAACTACAAAGTACGAGTGCAAGCAAGGTTTGATGGATCTGTCACCAACAAATAGAAAGCTAAATCATGATTTGCTCCAGAGACTTGTTGAAACAATTTGCGGAATTGCCAACTCCGATCCAGACACTGATGGATATATTTTCCTGGGAGTGGCTGATAAAAAGCAAGACGCAGAAAAAATTAAAAATTTAGATGGGATTAATCCTATTGAAATCAATGATAGATATGTTGTAGGAATTGATAGAGAAGCTAGGGTTTCAGGTAAAACGCTAGAGGATTATGTTGGGATATTAATCAATACAATACGTAAATCCGATTTGACTGACACCTTAAAAAGTCAAGTTCTGATGAAAATTGATACTATAGATTTCAAGGGATTATCGGTGATAAGAATTAATGTTCCATCTCAAAAACAGGTTTCCTTTGTAGGTGAAAAAGCTTTTATTAGGGAGGACTCTTCAACTGTAGAAGCTAAAGGGCCAAAACTCGTTGCTGTTTCCCAAGTTTTCCAAAAGTAGTTTACGAATATCAGAAAAGTCCGATCGCCCAAAACATCTTCCACCATCATCAATCCGCTTCTAATCCGCCGGAAGAATGCCCGATCGCACCCTTAACATCCTCTCAGCAACGGCGGATGCACCAAAAAAACCCCACAACCCAGGAATTAGAGGGGGAGTACGTTTGATGTGTTTGTGCGCGTAAATGGCGCGATCGCCCCCTCAAGTGCAATTCCTAACCTCGTTTCACTCTCCCTGCGGCAAATTCTCCAGCCAAACCTCTAAATCCTCGATCGACTGAAAATCTAACAATTCCTCTGCTAGAGTTTCAATTTGCTCGATCGACAAATCAGCAATTCTAGTGGTGATAGATTCCGGTAATGTTCCAACTCGCCGATTTAACAGACGGCGATTTAACTGACGTAAAATCAAGGCTCTTCCTTCTTGTTCCCGGCCTTGCACAATGCCTTGTACAATGCCTTGTTCAATGCCTTGCTCGATGCCTTCTTCCTTAGCTTCCCGATAAAACCGAGTTTCCTCAAGCGTAATCCCTAACATCGCCTCTGCCTCCCTTCGGTTCAAATTTGTAAACTTGTAAACCAGTATTGTCGTCAGCATCTCTATTATGGCGCGACTCGCTGCCTCAGATTCCTCCCGCTGCGATCGCGCCAGCAACAATCGCGCCGCTTCCGGCGTACTCGCTTCGTCGATCGTCGTCAACGCCATCAGCGCCACCCCCAGCGGCAACTGTTCAATCTCCCCCAACTCATCCAAATATACCCGATGCACCTGATTGCAGTTCAAGAGCGATCGATACGGATGCGTTTCTGATTGTTCAGTCGATCGACTCGGATAAATTACCACCGCTTCCCAATCTGTAAATCGCTGACGGTTGCGATAAAAATACAAAAACGACTCACCAAACAATCGCTCATACAACAATTCATCCCGCTGAAACTGCACCTCACAGAAATATACAACTCCAGGCTCAGCATCCGGCGGCAAAAACACCCCATCAATTTCAAACTTCGGTTCCTTCACAGCAACGGAGTCAAATCGATACTGTTCCGCATTCGATGGTGACTCTTCCAATAGCTCAAACAGCAGCGTCGGAGCTTCTTGAAATAACTTGTAAAATATTGAATCTCGACGCATTAACCCAACATCTCCTCTAGCCTATGCAACTGCTCGAACCGTCAGTCAATTTTAGATTTTAGATTTTAGATTTTAGATTTTAGAATTGACTCGCCTTGATAAATCTGGGAGGTTGAGCTTTAGTCTAAAATTTGGGGAGTATCCACAACCATTGTCGGGGGCTTCCGTTTTTTTGCTGGTTGCAAAAACAGCAAATGGGTAATCAGCTCAATCAATTCTAAAGGATTCCAGATAGCCCCAGATCAAAAAACATCCTATATTTTCAGTCCTAGACGCACTCCCGACAAAGAAACGGGGTTTTTTACTTAATCTTCGAGTACGAACGAAGGATTTTTCTAAAAAAACCCGGTTTCTGGCCCCCCGTGCGTAAGTCCTAATTTTGTTAATGGGCGATCGAATTTCGCCCATCAGCATTCGGTGTTTCCTTACTTTCAACTCGTCCAACCTCAAGCCGTCAGCCAGAATCAACAAGCGTGACTTGACGGGGTGACACTCGTCTGGTGGGTCAATAGTAGCTTGTTTGATGCGTCCGCGCGATCGCCCACTCGCACCTCAACAACCGCCAATCACTCATAATTGCCACAAAAATTCAAAATCCCAAACCCAAAACTGCCCAACCCCAGTACGATCGATCTAGTTAGCAAAAATAAGTAAAAACACTACCGGAGTAATTTTTATGGATCTGGTCGTACTCCAGAACTGGCTGGACAACATCTCCTTTGCCGTTTTGTTCTCCACAATGCTCATTTACTGGGTTGGCGCAGCATTCCCCGGCATTCCCTACCTGGGGGCCCTAGGAACCGCAGGAATGGCCGTCGCCAACCTATCCATCGCCGCTTTACTCGGTTCTCGATGGATAGAAGCCGGCTACTTCCCCTTAAGCAATCTCTACGAATCCCTATTTTTCCTAGTTTGGGGAATCACCGCCATCCACCTAGTCGCGGAAAACATGAGTCGTTCCCGCTTAGTAGGAGTAGCCACCTCCCCCGTAGCAATGGCAATATCCGCCTTTGCAGCCCTGACTCTGCCGGAAACCATGCAATCTGCAGAGCCCCTAGTACCCGCCCTCAAATCCAACTGGCTGATGATGCACGTTAGCGTCATGATGCTCAGTTACTCAACTTTAATGGTAGGAGCGCTACTGGCGATCGCATTTTTGATCGTCACCCGCGGCCAAAAAATCGAACTTACCGGTAGTTCCTTCGGCACCAACAGCAACCGCAACGGCAACTACCGCCTCCAACGCCCTCAAAACCCCGAACCTCAGATTGCAGAAACCACCGCCGACAGCGCCTTAGCTTTCAGCGAACCCTCTTTCAACTCCAACAATAACGGTTTGGGCACCACCGCAGTCCTCGAATTAGCAACCGTTCAAACCTCATCAACCGCCCCAACTCAAACCGCAGAACTTCTCTCGCCCCAGCGATTGAATCTAGCAGAAACTCTGGATAACATTAGCTATCGCATCATCGGTTTAGGATTCCCCTTACTGACAGTTGGCATTATTGCCGGTGCGGTTTGGGCTAACGAAGCTTGGGGATCGTACTGGAGTTGGGACCCGAAAGAAACTTGGGCGCTAATTACTTGGTTGGTATTTGCTGCCTACCTGCACGCCCGCATTACTCGTGGCTGGCAGGGAAGACGCCCAGCAATTTTAGCAGCCACAGGTTTTGTGGTAGTTTGGATTTGCTATCTAGGCGTTAATCTGTTAGGCAAAGGTTTACATTCCTACGGTTGGTTTTTCTAATTCCCGATCCACCAATGGGCCACAGAAGAACAGGATAAGTCAAAGAATCGGGATTAATATCATCTCCGGTTGTAGGGTGGGCAATTCCCACCTTACTCAACCAGCGAGATAATAATTAACTCCCTCTTCCTTCTTCCCTTTTTTTACCCGATCGCAAAGTCGAAAGACCTTCTTCCCTCTTCCCTCTTCCTTCTTCCTTCTTCCTTCATTAAAATAAGGACAATTAATATGGACGAATCGCCAATATTTCCCCAAGACGACGATGTTGTGTCAGCCCCTACCAGCGCTTTGATGTATCAATGTACATTCAAAGTCAGCGAATTTATGGCAATTATGCAGGCGAAATTGGTAGACGAAAAATTATTTTCAGACGGTCTGGATTGCGAGCTATTAAGTGCTGGCAAAGACTGGACAAAAGGAAAACTTAGAATGCGTCTGGAGTTCATTCCGCTCGAACCTGAAATCAAAGAGCAAAAAGCCCTTCCTGCCGCTGCCGAAAGATCGGACACCGTGCAAAACTACGCCGTAGATAGCTCAAATCAAACCGATATAGATGAGCCATTAAATCAATGTGACTCAACAGACCTAAGTAATCATTTTCCTATTTCTAGGTATCCAGACCGCGACCCCCAAAGTATAGGAATGTGGAGCTAGGAAGGCAAAGACTGAGAGATTGGGAGAGGGGGGTGCTTCCCCTTCTTTGCTCAAAATCCATCGGTTAAATTCCGTACACGGCTCGTTGTCTAACTTCCTTATTTTTGCTTAATGAAAAACTGCTATCATGGCTGAATCTTCCAATTGGACGCACCTGCACGCTCAAGTTCACAGGACGCTGCTGTACCGACAAATATTGCCATCAAATCAGCGCTTGCTAGTAGCAGTATCCGGCGGACAAGATTCTCTGTGTTTAATTAAATTACTGCTAGATTTGCAGCCAAAATGGGGGTGGAACCTAGCGATTGTTCACTGCGATCATCGTTGGCGTTCTGACTCGCAAGCGTCTGCCAATCATGTAGAACAATTAGCTACAAACTGGGGAATATCCTACTATTTGGAAACAGCCTCGGAAATTTCCAAAACAGAAGCAGCGGCCAGACAGTGGCGATATCAAGCTTTAACCGACATTGCGATCGCCCACAACTACCCCTACATTGTTACAGGCCACACAGCCAGCGATCGCGCCGAAACACTTCTCTACAACCTGATTCGCGGCAGTGGCGCCGACGGACTTTCTGCCCTCACCTGGACACGACCCGTCGCCGATTTTAGATTGCCGATTTTAGATTTTAGATTGGGGAATTCTGGCGAAAATTCCAACTCCCAAATACCTGCCGATTTGAGATTGGAAAATCAGGATGAAAATTCCCAATCTCATATCCAAAATCTCAAATCTAAAATCTATTTAGTTCGTCCTTTGCTCGAAATAACTCGATCGCAAACAGGTCAATTTTGTCAAGAGCAAAAACTACCAATTTGGGAAGATTCCACAAATCAAGACTTGCAATATAGTCGCAACCGGATTCGATCGGAATTATTGCCTTATTTGGAAACTCATTTCAATCCAAAAGCCCAACAAGCCCTAGCTCAAACAGCCGAACTCCTCCGTGCTGACGTAGAATATCTGGAACTTGCAGCCAGCGACTTGCTACAGCGAGCAATGTCTCCAATTGCAGACAGCCCGCAGGTGAATTTTCAACTTCCCGTCAAGTTAAATCGCCCGATTTTGCGCGAAGCACCCCTGGCCTTGCAGCGACGGGCAATGCGGCAACTACTGCAACAAATATTGCCCTCGGCGCCGAGTTTTGAAAGCGTAGAAAAACTAACCAGCTTAATCGTAGCGCCCAACCGATCGCAAACCGATCCATTTCCTGGAGGAGCGATCGGTCGAGTCGAACACCCTTCGATAATTTTACATATTAAATTTTAAGCTGTTATCAAACCCGAAAGGACTTGCCGCAAATCGGAAACTACCCGATCTTGCTCCTCTCCTGTCTGCTGCACGCGATCGAGTTCCCCCGCCACCGCTTCGAGCTTTTGGCGTAGCGCATTCAAATTGTCCTGCACCGGCTGCAACATTTCTTGATAAACATTCAGCCTGCCCCAGAGTTGCGCCACTGCACCTTTCTGGTTGAACAAATTCTGCTCTAACTGCTTGAGTTCGTAGCGTTTCGCCTCACTTTCCCCATTTTGGCGGTTGACATTGGCCTCAATTTGGGATATAGCTTCCCGCACCTGCTGAATTTCGTTTTCCAGTCTTTGCAATTCTTGGCTTTGCTGCTGCCGCTGAGTATTGAGCTGTGCGACAATCGGCCCCAAATCAATATTTCCTCGCTCTTGTTTTGGAGCATTAGCAGTACCCAGCCGCCGCCACAGCACCGCCTGATGCTGCTTTAAAATATCTTCCCGTTCCTGCAACCGAAGGCGCTGTCCCACCAGAGTTTCGTTTAACATCTGATAACTTTCGAGTTCATCTGCCATTTCATTTTCCAAAGCCATGCGATCGTACTCGCTAGCAGCTTGAATTTTCCCTTGCAGCTCCTCGATTGTCTCCCGCTGCAGAGTCAACTCTTCCTCTTGATCGTTAACAAACCGGAACACCTTTTCCAAATCCTGTTGCAGGTGTTGCACCAGCCCCTGTAACTCATCAACAGGCATCTTCTCCAAAGCTGACACATCTACTTTCTGCTCCGTACCCGCAGCACCCGAAGCAGATGCGAGCCTGGAAACTTGCTGGTAAAGATCCTCAACAGCCCGCACCTGCAAAGACACGGACTGAGCCTGATCCTGCTTAGCGCTGAGGGTACTTTGCTGCCCTTTAAGCTCCGCCCGAGCCCCGGCCAAAGCATCTTGAGATTGGTACCACTCTTGCCAGCGGTTTTGGAGGCTCTGATTTTGTCGATCGACTTCTTCTTGTTGCTGTTGAGCTATGCTCTGTTTTTGCTCCAACTGCTGCCAGTGCTGATCCAGAATTGCCTGCTGAGCGCCCACCGCACCAAAAGACTGATTCAGTTGTTCCCGCACCCCTTGAGCCGAAGCAATTGCCCCTCCCAACTTCTGCATCAACTCCTGAATCCTCTGCGTCTGCTGCTCATCAATTACTGCCCCCTGGGGAACCTCAGACTGCTGTTGGGCCACCCGTTGCTGCTCGCCCCGCAACTGTTCCCAAGCCGTCTCAATTTCCACACGACTGCGATCGACTTCTTCTCGCAGTCGGTTAGCTTCATCTCTAGTATTTTCAATTTCCGAGCGCTGAGCCTCCAGCCGCTCCAACTCCTCTTCCATTTGAGCCAACTGCTCTTCGCGGGCTTGCATTTCCATTTCCCGGCGATTGAGTTCCTGACTCGAAAACGTCAGAGAAGCCTTCCACTGTTCAATTTCCTCTTCTTTATCCTTAAACTTGTCCTGCAATCGCGAGAAATTTTGCAGAATGCTCACCAACTGGCGGGCCGCCTCCTGAATCCGCTGCACTTGCTTGCTAGCGCTCAACTCAACCAGCACCAGCGTGCCGTCGTTAAACTTATTAGCTTCCTCAACTGGGATCCCGTCATCGCCTGGTACGGCGCTCCAGTTATGTTCGCCCCGCTGACAAGCTAGCAGTTTCAGTTCAGCCTTACCGCCACCGAGACCAAAGCCGCTTTTCTGTTTTTGTACTTCCGCTAGATACAGCACACTAATAGTCCTCTGCTTCGTAAAACCTATCCCAACTTACTTTAAGTTACTTAAAGGCCTAAAAAATAAGTGGTGTTTACTTCCTACGCTGTTGGGTAGACGGCTAATCCCAACATAAGTAGGCTATCCCCCTTAAGCCCAAGGTTCTTGACTAAAGATAACATTGCGTGTGATCTTTAGTCAACTTACCTAAAGTAAATAAGTATACGCAAGTAAGGATAACTTTTGGCCACTTAAGTCTTACTTTTTGGTATCGTTTGCCCAATCGGGGGATAGCATTTTTTTCTAACTTTTCTTCAGCACTTACGCATAGCACGTCCTCACGGGAGAACTTCCAGAAAGTAAGGCTGCCGCCAGTTGTCTGGAGGAATGAGAGAGTAGTACCAATGCCGCTTGATTAAATACTAGCTCTCACTGCGGAGACTGCCATAGCCCAAACCTGAAACAGGTCAGTCCTTGAACCTCCCCACGTCTAAAGCCGGGTGATTCTTGCCCACCTTCAAGACGACAACAACGGGACATTCAAATATCCCTCTACTCACTCAAAGAACTTTACTTCTCCCGGAGCGCAGACTTGCTGAGTTTTTCATATTTTTAAGGTTGAACGTGACCTGTGCTGCAATTATTTGCCCTTTAACTATTCCGAATAAATCGGATTAGTCCGTTGCCGGGGTTGCTCGCCCTCTAAAATATTTCAATGGGTTGAAAGTTATTCTTACTCTGGCGAATTGCTCTGTGCCAATTATACCACTCTGGTTTTAGCAACACAATCTAAAAGTCCCTACCGACTGATCCCCAAATCTAAATCCCCATGTCGTTAGCCATGAGCTTGCCTCTGGCGTTTCGATCCAAAAGTTTGTATTGATTTTACAACGCTTTAGTTATGGGTCGATCGTGAGAAAAGCCCTGACTGCCCCCAAGCCTGCGCCGGGGTTCGGCGGACTAGGGATTTGAACCGCGCTGCCTTAGAATAGGGTAATGACGCGAGCCTATGACGGAGCCGCGGGCGAGCAAAAAGGTCGATCGGCACTGAGGGTTTTCCTGACAACTGCCAACCAAGGTTCATTTTGACTGCACCTGATTTTAGGGCTGTGGCAAACCCAAAAAAAACCTCGATCGCAACTCATCCAACCCAACAGACTAGCCTCAAGTTCCCATCGGGGCTCGCTCGGCACTTGCTGCTGGTAGCAGCGGTAAAACCAGAGAATCCTTGGTATTTTGAAGTTGACCTACGCCAAGATGTGTTGGATAAACTGACGGCATACTCAGCCAAAAACTTCAAAACTTTGGCATCGAAGGCTTGAATCCGTCGGGAATGCCAGCGTTGCACACTCGAAGAACCCGTGCCAGCGTGCGATGTGGATTCTACGAGTTTAGGCAATAGGCAACAGTGGGAATAGAAGGTGAAACTCTACACTTAGAGAATGCCGCGAGTTTCGCGGTTTCAGCTTGTGGACTGGTAGCGCGGCCGACTTAGGCAGCAAGTATCGCCCTTTCGTCAATTCCCAATTGTGAGATCAGCATCAGCGCGTAAATTATTGACGGAAACTAAAGTCAATCTTTTCGCCCGCACACAGTCTTTCCGAGCTCAGACGCCAACGGTTTTAAGGAGGATACTTTAGCTGCATGCAGGGAAATTTGAGTGAAATAGACATCCGCAGCATCCTGCAATTGATTGAGTTAGGTCAGCGAACCGGAGAACTGTTCGTAGAGGCCTACACCTCCACCGGCAGCAGCACGGGTACTCAACCTACCCCCCGCTCCCTTGCAGGACAATCCTGGTATGTCTTCTGCTTCAACGGTCAGATTATTTACGCTACCCAGAGTGCGGGCAGTTTGTTTCGGTTGCGCGACTACCTGCGCCGCTACAAAGCAGATACCGCCCTCGACAAAATCCAAGTTCCCTATATGGCATCTACCAATGCCCCAGAATACGGCTATCTATGGGCCCTGCTAGAAAACCACATCCTCACCCCAGCTCAAGGGCGCAACATCATCCACAGCATGATCCACGAAACCCTATTTGACTTGCTCAGTCTCCACCAGGGTTCCTTCACTTTTGAAATGGGCCCAGCTTTGGCTCCTCAACTGACCAGCTTAGAAATTAGCTCGCTGCTGGCCAAGATTGTCAAACAGGTGCAGCAGTGGAAGCAGTTTCACCCTCACATTCAGTCGCCCAACCAATGCCCGGTGATTTCAGACCCCTCCGAACTGCGAGTCGCGCTGCCTGTCAATACCTTTAATACTCTCAGACGCTGGGCCGACGGGCACACTTCGATCCGCCAAATGGCGCGCTACCTCAACCGAGACGTGCTCACTGTCGCTAAGGCGATTTACCCATTTGTGCAGCAGGGATTGGTGCAAGTATTTTACGAACCTTCTGTTGCCCCCACCAACAACAAAAAAGAATGGTCGTCCCCAGAAACCAAGGTTCCCAGAGTTGTCTGTATTGACGACGACAATACTATTCGCAAAACAGTCGAGTCAATTTTAAATGAACACGGTTACGAAGCTACTACGATCGGCAATCCCCTCCAAGCCCTGAGTTTGGTGTTTCCACTCAAACCCGATTTAATTCTGTGTGACATCGCCATGCCGGAACTCGACGGCTACGAAATTTGCGCTATGCTGCGTAGTTCGAGCGCTTTCCGGCAGACGCCGATCGTTATGCTGACGGGCATCGACGGATTTATCGATCGCGTTAAAGCCCGCATGGCCGGAGCTACAGACTTTTACACGAAACCTTTTGGTGAAAGCGAGTTATTGATGCTGGTAGAAAAATATGTGGGCCCGGGCTGCCCTCGGGTCAATCTCTCGGAAAGATTATTAGAGCCCTCGCTAGAAGACCAATTAGAAGAAAAATAACTTTCGCACCGATGCCATGATGGGAGCTTTTTTGTACCTGCGGTTAGAGCGAGTCTCGGCCGCCACAAAGAGAAAGCTCGCGGACACGATTGGCGATCGCACCATAAACTAGAATGTATAAATCCGCGCGCTGGCATAAGGGCGTCGGTAAAACTCTGTTCAATTTTTAGACCCAAGTGGGTCTAACACGCTCAAAGTGCAAATATAATATACTTGTTATCCACTTGCAGCCACTCCGAAAAACTGATGTACAGAGCTACTTATGGCTAGGTATTTCTGTACAAAGTCAGAGAGTCCAATTCTCAGTCTTAAGTGACTCCGTTCATGATTGTCGCGACACCAGCCATGTCAACAACTCCTCGCTAATGCCAGTATCGGTTTAGCATTCATCGCAGAAATTACCCAGAGTTTTACCAATTGAGACGGCGGTGGGAATACAAAGTGAAGCTTTAGGGGTTTCAAATTAATTGTTCGTAGTCGATTTGAGCTAACTTGTAAGCCTT
The DNA here is from genome assembly GCF_036702455.1 of Microcoleus sp. D2_18a_D3. Lineage (NCBI taxonomy): Bacteria > Bacillati > Cyanobacteriota > Cyanophyceae > Oscillatoriales > Microcoleaceae > Microcoleus > Microcoleus sp. D2_18a_D3. The sequence goes on along the minus strand of NZ_JAUBTK010000063.1, from coordinate 36,378 downwards.
GGTCGCGCGAATTTATTGATGGCAGTCAATTATTGACGGAGAAAATTTATTGCCAAGGGCCTCCGGCAGTCGCGCCATTCACCCCTGGGCTGTGTCAAGCTTGGCTGTGTCAAGTTTCGACCATCGAAGTTTCGATCGGGTTATTCTTGGCGGGAAACCTCAACAATTTTTGCTAGAAATGCAGGTGTCAGAATTATGATTAGCGGTAGCCCAGACTTTATATTACCAGGACTAGGCGTAGATCCGGCTCCGGAATTCCAAGAACTAGAAACTCCCGAAGGCGAGCTGCACCTGCGGTTCTACGTTCCTTCGGGGAACGAGTTCGCACTGCCGGCGACAGGGATTAGAGAGGTCCTATCCCCGTCCCCAGACCGCATGACACCGATCCCCAACGTTTCCTCTTTGCTTTTAGGTACGCTAAATATGAGAGGACGAGTGATTTGGGTGGCAGACCTCGGCCAATTTCTGGGAGACCAAACACCTCTGAACACAGATAGACCCGAAATCCCGATCGTGGCTGTGGAAGACCAAGACACGATTTTGGGGCTGGCAGTCGATCGAATTGTGGGGATGGACTGGCTCGACGTAGAGCAACTGCACTCTCAGAACAATGCACCAGACGGCATGATTCCATTTCTGAGGGGAGAATGGATGTTAGGTGCACCAGCTCAGAAAGTGCTCCGACTGCTAGATCAAGTGAAAATTCTGCGCTCGGCGCGGTGGGCAGCGTGAAATCGATTTTAGATTTGCGATTTGCGATTTTCGATAGGGGTCTAACCATCAACAGTCACACGACTTGAGGCGCGCATCTAAACATTCAATTCAAGATAAAAATCAAAAATCTCAAATCTAAAATCTAAAATCCAAAGAGGGCGGCAAATGGCAACAAGTACCAACTTTCAGCAGGACTACCAACGGGCAGAAGCGGCCTACATGGATGGCAATTATTCCGAAGCCGCAGCCCTAGTTTATCAATTAGTAGAAGATTTTCCCGAAGACCCCAGCGCTCGCCTGCTGTGCGGACACATTTACTGCTACGGACTGCAACAGTATGAGGTGGCGCGGGAACAGTACACGGTTGTGCTAGGGCTGAGTGACGACCCGAGTTTGGTGGAACACGCTCACAACGGAATTACCTACACAGAGCAATTTTTATCTGGAGAACTGCAAACGGAAAATTTCGAGGCTTTGTCTGCTGAAACGGAATTAGAATTCTACCCAGACTTATCTCTCGATGAAGGGTTAGAAGACCCGGATTTGGGACTTTTCCAAGGAAATTCACCATCGCTTTCCTATAGAAGTCAATCCCCAGACGACATGGAAAACGAGGACTTGGCCGACTTGGGCATGAGTGGCTTGGGGTGGGAACCAGAAGACGACGATGGCGCAGGCTCAGTCCCAGATTTAGCCTCACATTCTAACCCGTTTGGTGGCGACAGCGGCGGAATGGCAGCTTATGCTGAGAACTCCGACTCGCTAGACATAGACGAGTTTGCCGACTCGGACTTTGGAGACCCCTTTGCCTTAGATGATGGAGGGTTTGATGCTGCTGACGTGTCTAGCAGCAAACTGTCTGGTTCAAGCGCATCTTACTCAAGAGATTCGTTTTCAGAAGCTCCGACTCAGATGCTCAACGGTCAAAGTTTTGCCTCTTCAGAAGTCGGGAATTCCTACGACTCGAACCCACTAGACTCCCCCATCGGGCCCTCGGACAATTTTGGCGAACCTTTTGCTGCGCTCGATTTGCCAGACGAATTCGACGATAACTCGGACTACGACTACCAATCCCCGCCCCAGAGTGGGCAAAATTACGGTGATAACGCACCCTATGCCGAAGAGGAAGACCCCTTTGCCGAGGCAATGCCCTCGTCGGGTTTCGGGTCTTCTCGACCTCAAAACAAACAGCCGAATAACGGGTCGGACTACCCGTCAAACTATTCGCTGGCGGAAGACGAAACGCTGTTGATGGGAGGTGCTGTCCCCAACTCTCACTCGTCAAGGTCGAGCCGGGGACAATTTAATTCAGTCGATCCCGCCTCCGCCAACAGCAACGGTTACAGGGACTCGGAACCCCCGGCGTTTGGCTCTAGAGACAACTTCGAGTTAGATGCTTTTGAAGACGACGCTTTTAGCGATTCTTTCTCTTTCGACGAAAACGAACAAGCGACAGCTTTCGGGGCGTCCGACAAGAACCACAGCGCCTGGTCGTCAAAAGCTGGGAACGCTCAAGAACACAGCGACTTTTTAGACGAATTTGACGAGTTTGACGATTTAGGCAATTTGCCGGACTTTGATATCTCAGAAGATGCCAGCAGTTCGATATTGACTAGAGGTAACACCAATTTCGGCAACTCGACCAGCGGCATGATGGGAACGACAGGCAGCAGCCTGGACTTTGACAACAGCGATGGCTCAGCAATTCGGGATGACGAAATATTTAGCATAAGCGGCCCGGCTGATACGTCTGTATCGACTTTTTCTCCCACAGAAACAGAAGCGGTCGATACTTCGGTAACAGTAGAACAGGGGGGACTGGCTTTCTTGGAAAATGCCCCTTTGTTTACAAAACAGTTGTACACGGCAATCGGGGCGGGACTGGTTTCTCTGGTAGCTGTGGCTTTTGTCACCAACATTGCCTCCTATCAAGCTCTGCGGCAAGACAAACCGGAGGCGATCGTTTACCTGCGCCAAACAGGCTGGGTAATGACCGCAGCAGCAGGCTTTACGAGCTTTTTAACTTCTTGGGGCATCGGCCAGTTGATCGCCAAGCAGGTACGCAAGTCGTCGGATAATTTGCAAGCTCAGTTCGATGCCGTATCTCAAGGAACTTTGGATGCTCGCGCTACGGTTTACTCGGAAGATGAATTTGGTAAAATGGCTGCTAAATTCAACCACATGGCGAAGGTCATCCAAACCACGATTAGCGATACCAGGCGCAAGTCGGACGAGCAGGAACAGGCAAAAGAAGACTTGCAGCGCCAAGTGATTCGCTTGCTAGACGACGTGGAAGGAGCGGCCCGGGGTGACTTGACGGTGACTGCGGAAGTGACCGCAGACGTTTTGGGTGCGGTTGCTGACTCGTTTAACTTGACAATTCAAAATCTGCGCGAAATTGTCCATCAGGTGAAGCAGGCGGCTCGGGAGGTCAGCAAAGGCGCTACGGATAGTGCTAAGTTTGCGGGCGATTTGTCTTCCGACGCGCTGCGGCAAGCTGAGGAACTGGCGGCAACGCTGAATTCCGTGCAAGTCCTCACCGACGCGATTCAGCGGGTCGCAGAGAGCGCGAGAGAGGCCGAAGAAGTGGCCCGGGGCGCGGCGGCAACGGCTCTGAAAGGGGGCGAGGCTGTGGAGCGGACGGTGGCCGGGATTTTGGAAATTCGAGAAACGGTAGCAGAAACCACGAGAAAAGTCAAGAGGTTGGCGGAAGCTTCTCAAGAAATTTCTAAGATTGTGGCTTTAATTGCGACGATCGCCTCCCGGACGAATTTGTTGGCCCTCAACGCCAGTATTGAGGCGGCGAGAGCTGGGGAAGCGGGCAGGGGTTTTGCGATCGTGGCAGACGAGGTGCGACAATTGGCAGACCGATCGGCTAAGTCTTTGAAAGAAATCGAACAGATCGTGATGCAAATTCAAAGCGAAACCGGCGCGGTAATGACGGCGATGGAAGAAGGGACGCAGCAGGTTATTGAGGGGACAAAATTGGCAGAACAGGCGAAGCGATCGCTTGAAGATATCATTCAAGTAACTAACCGAATTGACGTGTTAGTGCGATCGATTACTGCCGACACTGTAGAGCAAAACGAAACAGCTCGCGCGGTCGCCAGTGTGATGCAAGCAGTCGAATTAACTGCTCAGGAAACGTCCCAAGAAGCGCAGCGAGTTTCGGGTGCTTTGCAAAATTTGGTGGGCGTTGCTCGCGACCTTTTGACATCGGTGGAAAGATTCCGAGTAGAAACAGCAGAAAGACAATAATTAAGTGTGTCATGCTTTTTTTGCGGGCTGATTCACAAGCAGAGTAGTGTGGCAATAATGGCATACAAAAAGCAACCTCGCAGTCTTGAAACCCCTGCGGGGCTGCCAATTCAACACCTAAAGGAAGTAGGAGTTGCCCCGATGGACGACAACATAGTAGAAGTAATTACTGGCATATTTGGTGAGATTCAGCCGACGGGCTGTATTATCTGTACCCTCTCAAAAAACAGCAGGGGCTATGCCACCAAAAGACTTCGGATTAACGGTGAATGGAAAACGCTGACAGTCCACCGTTTAGTATTAGAAAATGTTTTAGGTCGTCCGATTAGACCGGAATACTTTGCTTGCCACACTTGCGATGTCCGCAACTGCATCAACCCCAACCATTTATGGGAAGCTTCTAGACTTGAAAATTCTCAAGATAGGTTTAAGCAAGGACGAATTAAAGATGTAGGAAGTACGTCGGCTCCTCAACCTCAAAAACAAGTGCGAGGCATAGAAGTAATTCCAGGCATTCGCGCTGAAATACAGCCGAACGGCTGCATGATTTGTACCTTGGTTAAAAGAAGTGATGGTTACGCCATTAAAGCTACTAAAATTAATGGCAAAACAAAAAGTTTCTACGCTCACAGACTTGTACTGGAACACAAACTGGGAAGGCCTGTAAAACCCGGTTATTTTGCGTGTCACAGTTGCGAGGATCGCGGTTGTATCAATCCCGACCATTTGTGGGAAGGAACCCCCGCCGATAACTCCCGCGATGCCAAGCGAAAAAAACCGCTTTCCTTTCGTTCCCGGCAAGATATGTCCTAACCGCAAACTCAAACCAGAACAAGTGCAGCAGATTCGCTATCTTTTAAGTGAGGGCATATCGAAAGCAAAAATAGCCAGGACATTTGCCATATCTCGCAGTCAGATTATTCTCTTGGCAAAGGGCGAGATATACAAAGACCTTCTCTAGAACTACTAACATAGACCCAATACAATAACGATTAAAATCAGGAATAAAACTATGCTACCGGAGCAACAACAGAGGATCATGGGCTACTTTATTGAGGAGGCAAAAGACCACCTCAATACGATCGAACAAGGCTTGCTGAATCTGCAAACCACGATCGAAGACCCAGAACTGGTCAACGAAGTATTTAGGGCCGCTCACTCTGTCAAAGGAGGAGCAGCAATGCTGGGGCTGACCAGCATTCAGCAAACAGCTCACAGACTAGAAGATAGTTTTAAAGTTTTAAAAGAGTGCAGCGTTAAAGTAGACCAACAGCTAGAGTCCCTTTTTCTGCGAATTTTTGACACATTGCAAGGGCTGTTAGAGCAACTGTCGGGGCCTTTTGGACTGACAGAAGAATTGGGAGAACAGATGGTTCGAGAATTAGAACCAGTATTTGAAGAGCTCAACGGGCATTTGGGGGGACTCGTTGGACACGGAGAATACCATGCAGACGAGAGCAGCGTTCTGGCCGTACCCGAACCAGTTATGGCGGGGGTGGGAGTCGGGGCGTTTGCCTCATCAAGGAGTTTTCCAGATTCGCGGTCAGTTTACGCACCTGATGCCAGAGCAACAGAAGACAGCGCGCTGCTGCTAGTATTTGAGTCGGACGTGCCGGCGAGGATGCGGGAACTCCTGCAAGAGTTCAAACAGCCCGAAGGGCCAGAAAGCAGGCGGCAACTCAAGAACATTTGTCGGAACTTGCTCAGGGCAGGGGAAGAATTTGAACTGCCCTACTGGATAGCATTGATCCAAGCTGTATCCAAGGCGATCGCCAACCCAGAAAATACCTACCGCACCTTAGCGCCAACGGTGATCAAAGACATCAAACAAGCGCAAGAACTGGTAATTTCTGGTCTAGAATCGTCGATCGCACCAAGCGAAAAACTTCTGTCGCTGCAGCCGGCTGTTCTGGTTCCAGAAACGGATTTTGAAGATTTGCTGGCCTTTGCTCAACCGAGTAAATCCGGGAAAAATGTGGTTTCTGTTGAGGATGAGGCCTGGGATCTGGTGGGATCGGGCGATGCCCAGGATGGATTGAACAAGTTGCTGCCGACTATTTCTGGGCTGAGTATAGACGAGCTGTTCGACCAACTCGACAGCAGCGACAGCAACGATGACAATGGCATTCCATCGTCCCAGTTCGACGAAGATTCCGTCTTCGCAGAATCGGATATAGAGACGGGTACTTTTAGAGGCTCGACCCGCACCGGCCCGGAAGTGGGCGCGGCAGAACTCAACACTTTAGCGGACTTGTTTGACGGCGAGTCCCCGGATCTCGACGGCGCTTGGGAAGAAGAAGAAGACCTCGACTATGCACAGTCTTCTGGGATATCGGCGGCCCGAATGCTGGGGTTAGACGAGGACAATTCCGGCGATTTTACTGATTTGTTGTTTGACGAATACGATGCGGCAAGTTCCGAAACGAACACGAAGCCTCCCATTGACGATTTGACGAGTTTGTTTGGGGAGGATTTGCTGTTTGGAGAGGAGGCAGAGGGCTCGGCAGTAGCTGCCGATCAGAAAAATGGTTCGAGCCAGCGGTTAACTCGCAAACAGCTTAAAACGGGTAACGGTAAGGGCCGTTTGGAGCGGCGAGACGACACGGTGGCCCCAGCCAGGGGACAAGCTGACGAAGATGCTCTCGGTACGCTTTTGGACGAAGTGGCTGCCCAAACTTCTGCAGGTGGTAAGGAGGACAATGCTGATTTCGAGAACTTGTTCGGCGATTTAGGCTTATCTGAGACAACAGGTGGGCCGGCAGTCTCTTCGGAGTATTCCCTGAAGTCTGAGGCTTTAGACGGAGAATCGAAGAAGCCTGCAGCAGGGGGGGGCAAGGATTCAGGGGATGCCGAAGCCCTTGCTCTGCCTGCAATGGATGATTTCGAGTTGCTCTCTGAGCTTGGCGAGGATTCGGATTTGAGCGAGCTGTTGGGGATTACTTCTAATTTCCTTTCTTCAGAAGACGAAGGTGGGGAGAACGGGGGCGATCGAGATCGAGCTGCAGGCATCCCACAAAATGAGGAAATGGGCAACGTTCTTAACATGACATCAAATTCTGATTTAGATATCTCTGCGGATGGAAACTGGCTAGAAGAGGCTTTCGGCATGGAAGACGAGTCTGTGCAATCGCTCAACCTGGATCTGGACGATACGGATTTGGATGCGCTGTTTGGGGATATGACCTCGGGCGCGATTTCTGAGGATGAAGAGACTGTGCGGGATGGGCAAGGAATGGCTACTTCCCGAGAAGCGGCCGATTTGGCTGAGCTTTTCGGTTCTGTACCTACGGGTACTGAGTATGACGGAGAAGCTTCGGGGCAAGGCCGTGGGCGTTGGCTCAATGATGGGAATTCACAATTGCTGAGTGCCGATGTGGGAGTTGATGAGGGCGACTTGGGGAGTTTGTTCGACAACCATAACAATGGTGCGGCTGTTTCCGACCAAGGCTGGGCAAATTCGGCAGAGGTTGAACTTGGGGCTTTATCAGACGATCGTCCTGAGTCGGAAATTTCAAATGTCGAATCTGATGAGGGCGCAGCTTTCGATTTCTTGGAGGATATGTTTGGGGAAGGCATGGTGCACCCAGGCGATGCTGGAACGGCGGCGCCAGATCAAGGCGCGGCGGTGGATGTGAAGGAGTTGTCTGCCCAACCTGCCGAGGGTTTGTTCGACGAGGAGGGTGCGGATTTGTTCGATCGAGCCGAAACAGATGGCGCCGGGGAATCTGAGGGCGAAGATGATTTGTTTGATGCCCTGGAAACGGATTTTTTGAGTGCGGATTTAGAGCCGCTGCCTGCAGAATCTCTCGATGGTATGTTGGAGGGCGATGCTGACTTGCTCTCCGCGATGGAAACCGGAGCTACTCTCAACAACGCAGAGTTGGAGGGTTTTGATGATTTGTTGGATTCGATCGATGCTGAGGTTCTGGTGACTTCGGAACTGACGACCGGCTTTTGGGACGCTGAGGACGACTCCGCCGAGGCCGATTCCTCGGAGTTGGAAGAGGGATCGCTGGCAGACTTTTTTGCCGAGGGCGAATCAGGCGATGAAGATGATACCGAAGGCAATTTTGACGATTTAGAAGCACTGTTGATTGCAGGGGGTGCTGGAGCTGTCATAGCAGCTTCTGGGAGTACAAATCAGAGTCCGGTAAATACAGAAGTTTTCTCGGATCTCGAAGAGCTCCTCAGCGAGAGCGCAACTATGCCGGAAATTCACGGGCTACCGGCGACAACTGCTAGTAAAGCTCCGCGCGCGCAGGCCGATGAGAGCGACGACGAATTCGGCGATTTGGAAAAACTGCTGGAAGATCCCAAGGACGGCGGCCGCCAAGGGGAAGGCAATATGGGGCAGTCAGCGATCAACAGACCCAGGCGCAATATGCGCGGGTACGGGCTCGGCGACCAGACGATGCGGGTGCCGGTCAAGCAACTCGACAACCTCAGCAATTTGATGGGGGAACTGGTTGTGAACCGCAACAGTTTGGAGCAAGACCAAGAACGGATGCGGCAGTTTTTGGACAATTTGCTGCACCAGGTGGCGCTGCTGAGCGATGTGAGCCAGCGGACTCAGGATTTCTACGAGCGGAGTCTTTTGGAGATTGCTTTGCTGGCAAATCGCCAGGGACACCGATCGGCCTGGCGCTCTGAGGATTCGGCCCACACCCGGGAAAGTGCCTGGAGACCAGAGGAAATGGACAGGTTTACTCCTTTCCACAGTTTGGCTCAAGAGATTATTGAGCTGATCGTGCGGGTGCGGGAGTCGGCTGCGGACATTGAGTTTTTGGTGGATGAGGCGGATCAGGTGACTCGCCAACTGCGGCAAGTTACGACTCAACTGCAAGAAGGTTTAACTCGCGCCCGGATGAAGCCGTTTGCGGAGACGACGGACAGGCTGTTCCGGGCGGTGCGGGAAATCGCGATTAAGTGCGGGAAGCAGGCTCAGTTGCAGGTTGAGGGTAAGGAGATTTTGATCGACAAGATGATTGTGGATCAGCTTTATGACCCGATGACTCATTTGGTGAACAATGCGATTACTCACGGGATCGAAGCGCCGGAAGTGCGTCTGGCGGCTGGGAAGCCTGCAGTCGGCAGGATTACGATTCGCGCTTTCCACCAAGGGAACCAAACCGTGGTTTCGGTTTCTGATGACGGGGCCGGAATTGACCCGCAAAAGGTGAAGGCGAAGGCGATTAAGCAGGGTATGCTGACGGCGGCTCAGGCTCAGAGGATGTCTCGCTCGGAAGTTTACGATTTGCTGTTTATGCCCGGTTTCAGCACTCAGGAACAGGCGACCGAGTACGCCGGCCGGGGGGTCGGTATGAATGTGGTGCAGACTTCCTTGCAGGAAATTCGGGGCACTGTGTCGATCGATTCCACCATCGGCAAGGGGACTGTGTTTACCATCCGTTTGCCTCTGGTGTTGAGTATTTCTAAGGCTCTGACTTGCATTAGCGATCGCGCTCGCATTGCTTTCCCGATGGATGGGGTCGAAGATATGATCGATGTGCCTCGCGATCAGGTGACGACGGGGGCGGACGGTTTGCCTTGCATTGAGTGGCGGGGCCAAAGCTTGCCGTTCCGGCCGCTGCGGGATCTGCTGGCTTACAGCCGCCATTTGGGTCGGGGCAGTGTTTACGGGTTCAATACTGACGATGACATGATTTCGGTGATCGTGCTGCGCTCTGCTGGCAATTTCTTGGCGGTGCAGGTGGATCAGGTTTCGACGGAACAGGAAATTGTGATCAAGCCGTTGGAAGGGCCGGTGCCGAAGCCGATCGGGATTGCTGGGGCCACCGTGCTTGGGGACGGTCGGATCGTGGCGATTGCGGATGTTCTGGAGCTGATCGATTTGGCTACGGGAAGGCTGCGGAAGGATACTGGCGGTACGCTTTGGGATGAGGGCGATCGGGCTGCTGCGGAGGCGGAAATCGAGAAGACTGAGCCGACTGTGCTGATTGTGGATGATTCGATTACCGTGCGATCGCTCTTGTCGATTACTTTCGAGAAGTCTGGCTATCGTGTGGAAGAAGCTCGCGACGGTAAGGAAGCTTGGGAAAAGATGAAATCTGGTCTGCCTTGCGATATCGTTTTCTGCGATATTGAGATGCCGAGAATGGACGGTTTGGAACTACTTTCTCGGATGCAGAAGGATGCTGTTTTGTGTGAATTGCCGATCGCGATGCTAACTTCTCGCGGTGCTGACAGACACCGCCAAATGGCTTACAGTTTGGGTGCGAAGGGCTATTTCACTAAGCCTTATTTGGAGGAGCAATTGCTTGATGCTGCTTCTCGGATGTTGAAGGGTGAGGTTGTTGGTGCTCCGGTTGGTGTGTAAGGTGTAAATCAGCGTTAATCAGCGTTTATCTGTCTTTATTTGCGGTTAAAAAAGAGGAACTTCTTAACCGAGATGCAGGCGGATGGACGCGGATTAACGCAGATGTTCGATCGCCCGTTTGGTTTTGGTGGTAGGCTGGGAATGTGGGGTGTCGCGGAGGGCGAGTAAAGTTGACAGGAGTAAACAGCTATGATACAGACTTTAGAGAAACCAAAAGACCAACGGCTAGTTCATTCTGGGATTTACTGGCAGCAGTTCAAGTTAATTCAGCAGGGTTTTTCTGACTCGCCAGGTATCAAGCTTTTCTATTACAATGGAGAGGTAGAAATTGTGGCTGTTTCGCCCGAACATGAGGCTATCAGCCGCATTATTAATATTTTACTGAGCCTCTACTTTGTGAGGAAAAGAATCGAATTTACCCCAACAGGAAGTTTTACTCAGGAAAGGGAGGGGGAAGCATCGGCACAGGGCGATGAATCGTATTTTATCGGTAGGGTGACAGGTACGGTTCCAGACTTATCTATTGAAGTAGTATTTACTAGCGGTAATGAGAGCAAATTAAGTCGATACCGGGCTTTGGGGGTTCCTGAAGTGTGGTTTTGGGAGGATGGAGTGTTTGCTTTGTATGCTTTGCGCGATCGCGGCTACGATCGCATTAGCCGCAGTGAATTACTGCCGGATTTGGATGTTGATTTGTTGGGGAGATGTTTGTTAATGAGTTCTACAGTGGAGGCTGTGTTGGAATTTGAACGGGGTATTTCTTAAAAGTAATGTGTAATTCATCTGCGTTTATCTGTCTTTCTCGGCGGTTAAAAAAGGGAATTTTTCGGACCGCAGATGAAAATGGATTGACGCGGATTCACGCAGATAATCTCTAATTTATCTGCGTTTATCTGTGTTTATCTGCCTGTATCTGCGGTTAAAAAAGGGAATTTCTCGGGCCGCCGATCAGAATTGATTGACGCGGATTAACGCAGATAATCTCTAATTCATCTGCGTTAATCTGTGTTCATCTGCCTCTATCTGCGGTTAAAAAAAGGGAATTTCTCGGACCGCAGATGAAAATGGATTGACGCGGATTCACGCAGATTTAGATCGCGCTTTCGGTTTTGGTGGTAGGCTGAGAAAGTGGGGTTTAGCGGAAGGGCGATCGAGGTTATTTATGGATGCTAAAGAACTTTTAGAAAAATACGCCGCAGGCGAACGAACCTTTACGAACGCACAGTTAAGCGGGATAGACCTTAAAGGTGCAGACTTGAGTGGAATAGACCTAGGCGGTGCAAATTTGACGGGAGCTGATTTGAATGAGGCAACTCTGAACAAAGCAAGCCTCTATGGCACAGACTTCAGTAGAGCATCCCTGTTAGGAACAAAATTAATCGGGGTGGCAGGTAATAGTGTCAACTTCAGTTTTGCAGACCTCAGCGGTGCTGACTTGAGTATGGCAAACGTCAGTGGGGCCAATTTGAGTAATACTAAGCTGGACAATGCAAACCTGAGTGATGCCCAATTAAGCTCTGTATCGTTAACTAAAGCCTCCTTGAAGAACGCCAATTTAAATAGAGCAAATCTGAGCAATTCCAATTTGACGAGGGCAAACTTGACAGGAGCAGAATTGATTCAAGTGAACTTAGCGGCTGCTAACCTCGAAGGTGTCAATTTTCAGAAATCTAAACTCCGAGCTGTCAAGCTGTCTGCATTGAACTTATCAGGGGTGAATCTGACTGAGGCGGATCTTAGTGCCGCCGACCTCACAGGGACTAATTTGAAAAAAGCCTGTCTGAAAAGGACAAATCTCGAAAAAGCTAGTCTTAAACAAGCAAGTTTGATGCTAGCAAGTTTGGAGGGAGCCAACCTTAAGAAAGCAGACTTGACTGATGCTCACACCTATGATTGGAATATCAAAAATGCAGATTTCACTGGTACAATAATGCCCGATGGAGAAATCTACCAATCAGAAATTTCAGAACCAGAAATCGACAACAAACAAACCCCTCAACAAGAATATCAAAAAGTGACATCTATGACGCGCAAAATTATTCGTACTGACAAAGCACCAGCACCCGTGGGCCCTTACAATCAAGCGATCGCCGCAACGGGCACTATGCTGTTTGTAGCCGGTCAAATTGCGATCGACATTAGACTAAACGATATTGTCTACACCGACGACGTGGCAAAACAAACCGAACAAGTTATGGCAAATCTCGAAGCCATTCTCACAGAAGCCGGCGCTACTTGGTTGGATATCGTAAAAACTACGGTTTTCCTCAAAGATATGAATGATTTTGCCGCTGTGAATGCGGTTTATGCGAAATATTTTGATGCGGAAACTGCACCGGCGCGCGCTTGTGTGGAGGTTTCGCGTTTGCCGAAAGATGTGTTAGTTGAAATTGACTGCATTGCTGTGATTTGATTTCATCTTCTTTTAGATGCCAGACTTTTTCAAGAAGTCGGGCATCTGGATATTCTGTTTTTTTAATGTTTTTGCAGTTGGGAAACTTGAATTTTCGGCAATTCTTTCCATTCGGGATCAATGGGGGAGTAGCAACAGTAGCACACCGCTAAACTGTCGTATTCAGCATTCGGAATTTCAGGCCTGTACTCCTCTACGCGCGAAACCTCCCAATCTCCCCAGCAAACGTGAGTGCTGGCAGCAGGGGATTTAGGATCTGCACTCTCCTTCAATTGGCTAAAGTTTCGCAGGCGATCGCCCGTTTTAGGCAGAGGTTTGTTTGAGTAGTCGTAGTGTTCTGCTAGGATACTCGTGAGAGCACCTGTATGGGAAAGCAATCTCTCCTCCCATCCAGGGGAAGAAAGCGATTCTGTTTTGAAAACTATCAACCGTTTCGGCATTGATTTATGCCTCCCTCTAAGCATACTTTATATTTTATTCACTCCGCGTAGGCGGACTTCGTTTCTGTAGTTGCGGTTTCAACCGCCGAATGATAAAAGAGGTAACTTTATATTTGATTGAGTCCGCTAGGAGTGAACTTCATTTATGTAGTTCCGGCTTTAACCGCCGAGGGTAAAGTGCGCGACTGTATTAACTTCTACAGCCGATCGCACTTTTGTCGATCTGTCGCTGTCGCGCACCTACTCTCAAATCAATCTGAAACAATCAGATTTAATCTCAATTAGCAATTAGCAATTACTAATCACCAGTTACCAATTAGCAATTAGCAATTACTCTATAAGTAATTACCAATTACCAACTGTAAACTATTTATTCAGCGCTTCGCGGGCGGCTACCGCTTCGTCGGGATGAATATTCAAGCGGGTCAAATTAATTCGACCTTTATTGTCAATTTCTCGCACTTTGACAATCACTTCATCGTTCACAGCTAACTCGTCTTCCACTTTGCCAACGCGGTAGTCCGCTAACTGCGAAATGTGAATCATTCCTTCTTTTCCGGGCAAAATTTCCACAAAAGCGCCGATCGGAATAATTCGAGTTACGCGGCCGACATACACATCTCCTGCATTTAACTTGCGCGTCATGCCTTGGACAATGTTGTAAGCCCGCTGCGCTTTTTCGCTGTCGTTGCCGGCAATTGTTACGGTTCCGTCGTCTTCGATGTCAATTTTGACACCGGTTTCTTCGGTGATGGCTTTGATCGTTTTGCCACCGGGTCCAATTACCAAACCGATAAATTCTGGATCGATTTTCAGGGTTAGCAAACGCGGTGCAAACGGCGACATTTCCTTGCGGGGAGTGTCGATGGTTGCCAGCATTCTTTCTAAAATGTGCAGTCTGGCTGGTTTGGCTTGGCGGATGGCATTGGCAATTACATCTAAGGGCAAACCTTTGATTTTCATGTCCATCTGCAAAGCAGTAATGCCGGTGTCGGTACCAGCTACTTTGAAGTCCATGTCGCCTAAAAAGTCTTCAATTGCCTGAATGTCAGTCAAAATTCGGACTTCATCGCCTTCTTTAATTAAGCCCATTGCCGCGCCGCTGACGGGTTGGGAAAGGGGAACGCCTGCATCCATTAATGCTAGCGTTGAGGCGCAAACTGAACCCATTGAGGTGGAACCGTCGGAAGAAAGGACTTCTGAAACTACGCGAATCACGTAGGGGAAATCTTCTTTGGATGGCAAAACCGGCAGTAAAGCGCGTTCTGCGAGGGCTCCGTGACCGATTTCTCGGCGTCCGGGCGATCGCATCGGCTTGGTTTCTGCTACCGAAAACGGCGGGAAATTGTAGTGGTGGAGGTAGCGTTTGTCTTGCTGCGGGTGCAAGTCGTCCCCTAAGTCTTGGGCGTCGCCTGGGGTTCCCAGGGTAGCTGCGGACAAGACTTGAGTCAACCCGCGATTAAACAACCCAGTGCCGTGTACTCGCGACGGCAGCACGCCTACGCGACAAGAAACGGGTCGCACCTCGTCTAGCTTGCGGCCGTCTACACGGACGCCATCTTCGAGGATCTGCTTCCGCATCATTTTTTTGGTAACGTCTTTGAAAACGTTGCCGATCGCCTTGGTGTTGGCGGTGGCGGCTAGTTTTACCGGATCGTCTTCCGGGAGTTCGGCGATCGCAGATTCGACTTCATTTGCCTTAACTTCGTCCAAAGCTGCATTCCGTATTGTTTTGTCTTTTTCAAATCTTGACAAAATGATGCGGATGGGTTCTTGGGCGCGATCGCGAATAAAGTTTTCCAGGGCGGAGTCTAGGGAGGGCCGTTCTTCTACCACCAAATCGATGCCCAATTCGGCCATAATTTCGCGCTGGGCTTGAATCAAGTCACAGGCTGCTTCATAGCCGAAGTCGATCGCCTCGATGATATCCTGTTCCGGCAATTGGTTAGCGCCGGCTTCCACCATGATTACTCCATCAGGAGAACCAGCTACCACGAGATCCAACTCGCCTTCTTTGATTTCGCTGTAGGTGGGGTTGATGATGAAATCGTCCCCTACCAAACCGACTCGTACCGCCGCCATCGGCCCGTAAAACGGCATTTTTGCCAGCAGTATCGCTACGGAAGCCCCCGTCACCGCCAAAACGTCCGGTGGCACTTGTTCGTCCATCGACACCGTTGTGGCTACAACTTGGATATCATCTCGCAGCCAGCTTGGAAATAGCGGACGCAGCGGTCGATCGATCAAACGGCCAGTCAAAGTTACTTTTTCTGGGGGACGCCCTTCCCTTCGCAAAAATCCACCGGGAATTTTACCGCCAGCGTAGAGTCTCTCTTCGTAATCCACCAACAGGGGCAGGAAATCAATTCCTTCTCTCCCCTGCGATCGAGTCGCTGTCACTAAAACGGCCGTGTCACCTGACTGAATCAAAACTGCACCGCCTGCTTGAGGCGCTAGTAAACCAATCTTCAGTCTAATATCCCGTCCATCGAAGGATATTGACTTGTCTATCTCTACCATGTAGCACTGCTTCCTTATCTACCACATTCTTTCTCTGTCGGGATCGTAACATTACCACAGGATGTTTGAGAGTCCGACGCCAAAAGACAGGGATAATCGCCTCGCGATCGACTGTCTGCGTCAGGCTTATAAGCATTTATACTCTCGAATTATTTTTGGCAGTCTGGGGTCGATTCTCCGGTCGATCGTCCGCTAAACGCCTTCCATAGATGGTACGATCAATTTTCGTTTGGGAATTGGGACGTTGAAGGAAGAAGGAAGAGGGATTTAGTTATCTAGGACAGGGAATAAGCCGTAAGGTGTGCGATAAGTACCTAAATATACAGGTTCTACCTAATTCCTATCTGGCTCAAAATTTCCTCGGTTTGTTTTAAATAAAATTTTCATAAATTCCATATAAATGCTGTAGTTAACATCGCACTTAAATACAAATATCAGGGTAAAAAAATGGCAATTTTACACGGCAGTTGGCTCCTAGAGAATGAAAAAAGTTGCTTATTTATTTGGGGAGAAACTTGGCGGAAACTTGGGGCAATTGAAACCCTAGAATCGGGGAGGAATTTACCGCATCCCTTAGCAATGACCGAAGCGGAATTTAAGAATTTCCTAAATTCCTTGCAACAGTCGGGAAAACTGGATTGGCAATTACCGGAAACCGCAGAAACTCCACCGGAAAAAAGCAAAAAAACTAGGCGATCGCCCAAAACTACCAAGGAAGAAATCAGCGCACCCAACTCCTCAATTCAAAAGGAAATTCGGGCGATCGCACTTCCCACCCAAATCTCAGAAGCGAACGCAACTCTGATGCCGCAGCACTCAGCCGCAGCACTTGATGAACCAGCCCAAACCGAGGAAATTTACCTTTATCCCTGGCAAGTCGAGGGTTTGTGTCTCAACCCTCAAGCAGCTTTTGTTTTCTTGCAATCACTACCGCTTAACAGCACGGAACCAGACTCTTTTGTCGGCTCAGATTTGCGTTTTTGGTCTCATATTGCTAGGTGGAGTTTGGATTTGTTGGCAAGATGCAAATTTTTGCCTGGATTGGAGAAACAGTCCGACGGTTCTGCTATTGCCAAATGGCAACCGTTGTTAGATAGTTCTACAGATACACTCCGCCTTGCCACTTTTGTCAAGCAAATGCCGACGGCTTGCAGAACATATCAATCGAAGGAAGGCACGACACGGATTTTGACACGGATACACGGATTAATGATCGATGAAGGTGAGTCCGAGGTTGAAGTCAGAGGGAAGAAGGAAGAAGGAAGAGGGGAAAAGGAAGAAGAATCCAGTCAATTGCCTTTAGCGGTGGATTTGCCGAGGGGGGCTGAGGAATTGGTGTTAGGCTTTTTGAGCAGTATTGTAGATAGTCAAGTGCGATCGGCTGGTAGCTCTACTTTAGACATCAAAGCAGTTTCTCCTGTGCGCGACTGGCTGCAAGCTTTGCAGCAGGAATCTGGGATTGTTCAAGTAGAATCAGCAGCCTTGGAAAACTTGGCAAGCAAGCTGAGTGCTTGGACTGCACCGCTGCAAAATCAATTATCTCAACAAAGTCAATTTCGCACTTGCTTTCAACTCATACCGCCGTCTCCTGGTAAAGCCAACTGGAGTTTAAATTATTGCTTGCAAGCAGCAGATGAAGCGGAATTTTTGGTAGATGCGACAACTGTTTGGAACAACTCAGTTGAGCGTTTGGCTTATGCGGGGCGCACAATAGAATTGCCTCAAGAAACTTTGCTCAGCGGCTTGGGTTTAGCCTCGAAACTTTATCCATTAATTGAACCGAGTTTGCAAGCACAGCGGCCTCAATCTTGCCAATTAAATCCGCTGCAAGCTTACGAGTTTATTAAGTCTGTAGCTTGGCGGTTTGCTGATAGCGGGTTGGGCGTAGTTTTGCCGCCGAGTTTGACAAAGACGGATGGTTGGGCGAGTCGTTTGGGTTTGAGCATTCAAGCGGAAACTCCGAAAGTGACTCCGGCGAAAGGCGGGTTGGGATTGCAAAGTCTGCTAAATTTTAAGTGGGAATTGACGATCGGCGGACAGCGCCTTTCTAAGGCAGAATTTGACAGATTGATTGCGTTGAATTCGCCTTTGGTGGAAATTAACGGCGAGTGGGTGGAGTTGCGCGCGCCGGATGTGAAAGCGGCTCAAACTTTTTTTGCTAGTCGCAAAGAGCAAATGACTCTTTCTTTGGAGGATGCTTTGCGTTTGGCGTCGGGCGATTCTCAGATGATCGAGAAATTGCCTGTGGTGAATTTTGAGGCCACGGGTCAACTTCAGGAGTTGTTGAATACTTTGAGCGATAATCAAGCGGTAAGTGCGATCGCAACTCCGGCTAGTTTCCGAGGACAATTGCGGCCTTATCAAGCGCTAGGAGCAGGCTGGTTAGCATTCTTAGAACGCTGGGGTTTGGGCGCTTGTCTCGCGGACGATATGGGATTGGGAAAGTCGATCGAGTTAATTACTTTCCTCCTGCACTTACAAGAACAAAATGCCCTAGAGGCGCCGACATTACTGGTTTGTCCAACATCATTATTAGGTAATTGGGAGCGGGAAGTCAAGAAATTTGGCCCGACGCTAAAAGTGTTAGTTCACCACGGAGACAAACGCGGTAAAGGCAAAGCATTTGCGACGGCAATTAAGGGAAAAGATTTAATCATTACCAGTTACGCGCTGGTATTTCGAGATGCGAAGGAATTTCAAGGCATTAAATGGCAAGGATTGGTTTTGGATGAAGCGCAAAATATTAAAAATTCCGAGGCGAAGCAGTCGCAAGCGGTGCGACAAATCGAGGCATCTTTTAGAATTGCGCTGACAGGAACTCCGGTGGAAAATAGACTGCAAGAATTGTGGTCAATTTTGGAGTTTCTGAATCCTGGCTATTTGGGACCGCGCAATTTCTTTCAGCGCCGATTTGCAATTCCGATCGAAAAATACGGAGATCGAGAATCATTGCAGACTTTGCGATCGCTCGTTCGGCCTTTCATCCTCCGCCGCCTGAAAACTGACAAAGAAATCATCCAAGATTTGCCCGAAAAACAGGAGATGACTGTATTTTGTGGGCTGGCAAATCAACAGGCGATATTATATCAGAAAATAGTCGAAGAGTCAATAGCTGAATTAGAATCAGCCGAAGGCATTCAGCGCCGGGGAATGATTTTGGCTTTGCTGGTAAAACTCAAGCAACTTTGCAATCATCCGGCTCTTGTGAAAGCAGAAGCTAAGCCGAAAGAATTGGAGATTAAGAGTCAGGAATCGGGGAAATTGCAGCGGTTGGTGGAAATGTTAGAAGAGGTGCTCGCTGAGGGCGATCGGGCTTTAATTTTTACTCAATTTGCTGAATGGGGAAAACTCCTGAAACCGCATCTAGAAAAGCATTTAGGGCGAGAAGTTTTGTTCTTGTACGGAGGAATTCGGCAACAGCAGCGGGAAGAAATGATCGATCGCTTCCAGCACGACCCCCAAGGCCCGCCGATTATGATTTTATCTTTAAAAGCTGGCGGTACAGGTTTGAACTTAACCAGAGCAACCCACGTTTTCCACTATGACAGATGGTGGAATCCCGCAGTAGAAAATCAGGCAACTGACCGCGTATTTCGCATCGGTCAAACTCGCAATGTGCAAGTCCACAAATTTGTCTGCACTGGTACGTTAGAGGAGAAAATACACGATATGATTGAAAGCAAAAAAGCTCTAGCCGAACAAGTTGTCAGCGCCGGCGAAAACTGGCTCACCGAGCTAGATACAGACCAACTTCGGAATTTACTAATCCTCGATCGCAATGCTATCATAGAAACGGAAGAAGAATAATATGATTAATTACCAATTCCCAACAGCACGACACGGATGTCACGGATACACGGATAGCTGTTTTTTCCTTTCTGACTCCCGCATCCAGGATACAAGCCCCCGGATGAATCCGGGGAGAAATAAAAAACCTGTATCCGATGAAACTTGCCCCCCGAATTTATCCGTAGGGTCAATGCTTCAGTCTAAAATCTAAAATCTAAAATCTCAAATCGATTGACTCCAGCATCCTAATTACCAATGCCCAATGCCCGATGCCCAATTCCCAATTCCCAAATAAATGATTGATAGAGAATGGTGGACCCAACAGTGGCTCGATTTAATCAATACCTACCGCTTCAAAAAGCGCTTAGAACGTGGCTGGCAATACGCGCGCGAGGGTAAAGTTCTCAGCATTAAATTTCCCAATCAAGAAGTAATTGCCATAGTTCAAGGCACTGATCCAAAACCCTATCAAGTTTCTTTAGGACTCGATACATTGAGCGATGAAGATTGGGATTATGTGATTGAAAATATGTCGCAAAGAGCAGTTTTTTCAGCTAAATTACTAGCAGGAGAAATGCCGCACAATATTGAAGATGTATTTGCAGCAGCGGGCAAAACGCTATTTCCGTTAAGTTTATCTGATATTCGATCGCGCTGTAGCTGTCCTGACCCCAAAAACCCTTGCAAACACATCAGTGCAGTATACTACTTATTGGGCGATCGCTTCGGCGAAGACCCTTTCGTACTGTTTCAACTGCGCGGAAGAACTAAAGAGCAAATATTGACCGCACTCCGCCAAAGACGGGGTAAGGAAGGAGAGGAAAATACCCAGCTAAACAAGGGTGAAAATTCCCCTACTGCGAATTCTAAATTGCCGAAGGTCGATCGCTTTTGGGAATACAATCAGCAGCTAGAATCATCTTTAGTAGTGATTGTTCCGCCGCCCAGCAGCGAAACAGTATTAGATATCTTAGGCCCAATCCCCCTAGCCACCGACGGAAAAGGAACGGCTAGCAAATCCTCGCCCGCATCAGACGCCCTGAAGCAGCATTTTAGCAAAATCTACCAAGCAGTTAGCCAGCAAGCAGTTTTAGCAGCACTGAAACGGAGCGAAGGAGATTAACATAATTTATTCGCAGAGATGATACTAGGAAATATGGCGGATAACAAATCAGGCTTTAATACCCATTTTATTCTTTAGTCCCTCTTTGGTGGAACGAGAGTTTGTCTAGAATAGATTTCAACCGACGAGTCTTACTTTTTGCTATTTCAGTTTACACTTCCCGCAAATTACTCATAATTTCTATCAATTCCTGGGGGCGTTTAATCAAAAAATCGGGATTGTGTGCAGCCAAAGCCTCCTGAGAATTAAAACCCCAAGCTACAGCCATTACCTTAATTCCTGTTTTTCTAGCAGCGTCTATATCTCTAATCTCATCTCCCACATAAACGACTTCTTTAGCATTTATATGTTCTCTTTTTAGCCAGCTATTAATAACTTTATGTTTGCCAAAAGTTGAGCCAGAGTAAATAAATGTGAAAGTGTCTCGCAAACCGTTTTTTTCCAGCGTTCCCAAGACGTTTTCTCTGGAATTAGATGTGATTATCCCCAGTTGAAATCCCAGTGTTTTTAACTCCAGTAAAACTTCTTTAATCCCCGGAAATAATTGAATATTGGGAATTTCGGTGCGTAACTCTTCTTTCAACATTCTAATCAACAGCGGGAATTTGAAGATAGAAATGCCCGAATACTGAAGAATTTGCCAAGAAGTTAAATTGCTCAGTTGAGCGATTTGGTCTTTGGTGGCAGACTTAAAGCCTAATTGTACTGACAAACGGTTGGTGATGCTTAGAAGAATATCGATTGTATCTGCTAAAGTACCGTCAAAATCAAAAATAATTACTTGGGTCATTGGACAATAGCAAATAAGGAACTAGGGATCACTTCTATATTACCCATTACCTCTTGCTTGTCAAAAAAAATAATCGCAACGGCGGGATTTGCACCCGCATCTCCTGGTATGCTCCAAGGAATTCTATCATTTAAACTACGTTGCTGGTGGCAGCGAACCGAATCAAACGGTTGTCGTCTCGCGTGAAAAGCGATCGCTTTACCACTAAGCTACGCTGCCCCATTTTATTATACATTTTTATGCAAAATTTTGACATCGAACCCAATATTAATTTAAAATTATATATCTCGCTTGTAGCTGAGTCTCGCTCCGCCGTATCCCCCCTAAAGAAGGGTAGTAGGGGGTGGGACAAGAACTCTCAAAGTCCTCCTTATTAAGGGGATGTGAGGGGGATAGAGACAGAGAGATAAGCGAGAGTATGAAAGGAATTTAGTCTTAACTTGATACCAAGGGTGGGGAGTGGAAAGATCCCTAAAAATATTAAATGACTGTTACCACTGCGACTCAGAATAATCTTTAAATAATTTACCATAAAAATAGCGTCCCTCATTTACTCCCAAATAAATTGGATCGCAAATCCGCGCGGCGGCATCAACAGCATCAAAGGGAGGTTGTACGCCGCGTTGCTGCATTGCTAAAACTTGAGGGTAAGGGTGCTGAAAACTAATCCATCCCGGATCGACAGCATTCATAAAAATTTTGTGTTTGGCATACTCTGAAGCGCAGGTGCGAGTCATCATGTTCAGCGATGCTTTTGCCATATTTGTATGCGGATGTCGCCAAGGTTTGTCACTGTTAAATTGCCCTTCTTTTGAAGAAACATTGATAATATATTTGGCAGCTTCAGGAAATTTTTTCATCAGCAGTTTGAGCCGACTGTTAATTGCAAAAGGAGCGATCGCATTAATAACGTGAACTTCCAACATTTCCAAAATGCTCACCTCATCATCCTTCATCAGCCAACTGTTGAAAGGGCGCAAATCCACTTGTTGTCCGTCGCGATCGTACATTCCGGGCGGAAACAAACTAAAATCAGATGAATGTGATAATTGATTCTCTCGATCCAAGTTAAAAACCGTGGGGATTTTACTGTTGC
Organism: Microcoleus sp. D2_18a_D3; assembly: GCF_036702455.1. Lineage (NCBI taxonomy): Bacteria > Bacillati > Cyanobacteriota > Cyanophyceae > Oscillatoriales > Microcoleaceae > Microcoleus > Microcoleus sp. D2_18a_D3. The sequence goes on along the minus strand of NZ_JAUBTK010000063.1, from coordinate 13,898 downwards.
GATTTGGAACAGAGTCTGTGAGAGATTGGGGGATATCCTCAGAAATATTGTCTGTCAAAAAGTGCGTAAGCGTTGCCCTCGAAGAGGATCGCGCCAACAGCGGCTGAATCTCAGCAGGCAAAGCCTCCAAAGGCAGAGATTCAAAATCCATCAAATGCTGGTAAAATTCAGGAGGGCGGCGAATTGTTTGAGCCGCATTATTGATAATAATGTCAATTCGCGGATAGCAGCAGACGAGGTGTTCTGCAAATCGCTCAACGCCCGCAATATACCGCAAATCTAACTCATAAACTTGCAGGCGATCGCACCACTGGGCAAAATCCGCTTCTTTAGCATATCTCCTAGCAGCATCGCGAGGAAAACGAGTAGTAGCAATTACAGCCGCACCAGCCCTCAGCAGCCTCACAGCTACAGCATAACCAATTTTCACCCTCGCCCCCGTCACCAAAGCAAATAACCCCTGCAAATTAGCAGTTTGGTTGCGTTTGGTCAAATTAAGTTCGCCGCACTTCAAACACAAACCCCGGTAAAAAAAATGTTGCTCTTGAAAACTCTCCTTGCAAACAAAACAGCGCGGCAGTTTATTCATTTTCAATTTCTCTGGCTGTAAAGAATATCAAGTCCAGCTACATCCGCTGCAATTAGCTCCCGCCAAAATTCCCCGATTATCGATCTTAGCTTTTTTCATAATAGACCAGCTCAAATTAGCCCCATTAAAATTAGCTCCACTGAGATATGCGTTCAGGAAATTTGCTCTTTTCACAACAGCATCGCTCAGATTAGCACCAGCCAAAGTAGCTTTATTAAAATCAGCATCGCAAAGGTTGGCTCCAGTAATATCTGCTTGAAAAAAATCAGTATTTGTCAAATCCGTTCTCTCTAAATTAGCTCCCCGCAAATTAGCTCCCATAAAACAAGCTCCTGCAAATTTACTCCACCGCAAATTAGCTCCTGCCAAAACCAACCCTTTAAAATTCGCGCCGTTAAAATTAGATCTAATTAGTTTAATCCCCGCCAGATTTGCTCTGGCAAAATTCACCCCGCCCAGGTTAGCCCCACTCAAATCCGCCCCGCTCAAATCAGCACCCGTCAAATCAGCCCCGCTCAAATCAGCCCCGCAGAGTTTAGCTTTTTTCAAAATGCTTTGAGATAAATTAGCATCGCGAAAATTTACCGAGCGGAGGTTGGCTAAACTGAGATTAGCTGCTTGCAAATCAGCGCCGCTGAGATTGGATCGGCTCAGGTTAGCTCCGGTCAAATCGGCATTTCTCAGATTACTTACTTCCAAGTTACTTTTAAATATTTTTGCGCCTCGCAGGTTGGCAGATTCAAAGTTCGCTCCTACTAAGTTTGACTCTCTCAGGTTGGCTTTAGCCAAATTAACTCCGCTAAAATCTCCCCAACTCAACTCTACAAAGCCACCCAATAAAAGTAGATTTTGCACTCTCCATTTATTCCAAATCGACGCATCTTTTTTGAGCAAACTTATTTGTTCTTCCCTGCCCAATATTGCAGCAGCAGTAGCTCGCACCCGCTCGTCAGCATCGTCCAAAACAGCAGTTACTGCTTCTAAACCTGCATCTCCGTATTTGATGGCATCTGCAAGTGCTGCCAGCCTTGCTTCAGCCGAGGGGCTTGCTAAGCGCTGCTTGACTCGTGCTAGGCCGCCCAAGACAGCACCATGAATTAAAGGTGGATTTTTACCGCCCAAAACTGCATCGTATTCTTTGGGTTCATTTGCTGACATTTGTTATTTGTTGACTGTTGACTGTTGACTGTTGACTGTTGGCTGTTGACTGCTGGCTGTTGACTGTTGACTAATGACTAATGACAAATGACTATTGACTAATGACTATTGACTAATGACTAATGACTGCTGACTAATGACTATTGATTTGATTTGCTTTCGCATTTCGCCGCAGCATTTCGGGTTTAATGCGCCGCAGCGCCGAAGCGGTAAATCTGCGGTTCCATTCTTCGTCGGAAATGTCGGCTAATTCTGCAAGTGTCGGCGCTATATTTTCAGGATAAGGCTCAAAGTCGGCAACATCAGTTGGTTTAGCAAATCGCTGATTCCAAGGACAAACATCCTGACAAATATCGCAACCTGCTACCCAACCTTGTAAATTAGATGCAATTTCGTCGGGCAATTTTTCGGCTCGATTCTCGATCGTGTGATAAGCTATACATCGATCGGCATTCACCACAAAAGGCTCAGTAATTGCTCCCGTCGGACAGGCCTCAATGCAGCGAGTACAAGTACCGCAATGTTCCGTATGGGACTCATCCGACGCTAACTCCAAATTAGTCAAGATTTCGCCCAAAAACACCCAAGAACCGTATTCGCGCGAAATTACATTACCATTTTTGGCAATCCAGCCAATCCCCGCACGTTGCGCCCACATTTTATCCTGAATCGGCCCGGTATCAGCATAATACCGCGCTTCAATTCCCTCGCCTTGCGATCGCACCCAATTTGCCAAAACCTTCAGTTTTTTGTGCAGGATTTTATGATAATCCCTTCCCCAGCCGTAGCGAGAGATTTTGGCATATTCGGAACCGCCCGGGCGTTGGTGAGGCGTGTAGTAATTGATGGCGACACATATTAAGGACTTCACCTCTGGCATTGCAGCGCGAATATCCTGACGTTTCGGGTTAGCCATCCATGCCATATCCGCCTGATAGCCTTTATCCAACCATGCCTGCAACCTTTGTGCCTCCTTGTCCGTGCCGCAGTCTACCAAGGCTATCCCAACCTTGTGAAATCCCAACTCAAGGGCTTTTTGCTTAACCAAAATGCTGCTAATTGGCGCTTTCATTTGACACCAGGCAAATATTTACCTTTTGTATTGACTATTTTGATTCTATATGATATGCAAAGCGATTTTAACGATCGGCTTCCTAAATAAACTAATTCGGCGCACAGTCTAGTGACGGCGATCGCAATTTACCAAACCATTGATCATAGTTTTATAACTCAGCTATATGTAATTTATATTTGCAAAGTTTAACAAAACGTTACATAATTCAATCAAGGGAGCTTGAGGTTTCCTAACTCAAGTACCTCACTAAAACCACAAATCCCAAAGCATACACATGGCAGTTAGCATTCAATCCGCTCAATCTATCTTCTCAAACACCGAGATTGCTAGCGTTGTTCCGGCTACCACCGAAGCATTTTACAAACTCAGCGTTGAAGACCAACTAGCCTTGCTCTGGTATGCCTACACCGAAATGGGTATTTCCATCACCGCAGCAGCTCCGGGAGTAGCCAGCATGGCGCTTGTTGAAGGCATCCTGAGCGAAATCAAGCAAATGTCGCCGGCTGCTCAAAGCAAAACCATGTTTGACCTAGCCAGCAACGCCGACACAACAATTGGCCGGATTTACACTTCTTTGCGCGTCAACACCAAACTCGGTTTCTGGTACGAGTTGGGACAGTTGATGAAACAGGGCGTTGTCGCTCCGATCCCCGCTGGCTATCAAATGTCTCCCGAAGCCTCCCAAGTCCTTGAAACCATCAAGAAACTAGATCCAGGCCAGCAAATTACCGTACTTCGGAATACCGTAGTTAACATGGGCTATGACCCTGCTTTTAACCAAGAGTACGGCAAACGCTCAGCCCCCCGCAGCACTCCCACCGCTCCAGAAGAGCGGGTGAAAACCCAAATTGAGGGTATCAGCGAGCAGACAGTGCTCAGCTACATCGACTACATGAACGCCTTCGACTTCACCCCAGCCGTCGGTTTATTTGCTGAAGAAGGTGCCCTGCAACCACCTTTCCAAAAGCCGATCGTCGGTCGCGAAGCTATCCTCAACTATATGCGGGAAGAGTGCATCGGACTGAAAATGATGCCGCAGCAAGGCGTATCGGAACCTGCAGAAGATGGCTACCGCCAAGTGAAAGTCACTGGCAAAGTCGAAACTCCCTGGTTCGGCGCGAATGTGGGAATGAACATTGCGTGGCGGTTTTTGCTCGATCCCCAAGGTCAAATTTTCTTTGTGGCGATCGACTTGTTGGCATCTCCTAAAGAATTGCTCAATTTGATCCGCAAATAGAATATTCTTGTTTGCTCTGTTAAACAGGCTTGCCCAGAAACCCAGATGCCATTAGGTGTCTGGGTTTATATCATTTTAGATTTTAGATTTTAAATTTTAGATTCAAGAATTGAAGGATGGAAAATGACTGATTGTATCAGGGTTTACAGCTTGGCTACACTTGTATTTTTTGAAAGTAGGATTGATTTTGGTCGATCGCTCTGAAAGCTGCGATCGACGATCTCCGGTTCCTCCTTTTTTCGGAGAATTATTTTCCTGGCCCTACTTATATCTTTTGAGGGATTTGCTGCGACAAAGAGAATGATTACAGTATACTCATTCATCTAAAATCACTTGTTTTATGACCGCAACAACTCGACCTATTATAACTAGCTCTATAAAGATTGCCGGCATCACAAACCCAACGGTACTGCGATATTTTGAAACTTTAAACGCGGGCGATTTTGACGCTACGGCTAATTTATTTGCCGATGAGGGGGTTCTGCACGCGCCGTTTGAAGAGCCAATTATTGGCAGCAGCTCGATCGCCACTTATCTAAAAAAAGAAGCGCGAGGAATGAAGCTTGAACCCCAGCAAGGTGTCAGCCAAATTTTAGAATATGGCAATGTTGAAGTTCAGGTCAGTGGCCGGGTGCAAACTTCCGCATTTGGTGTTAATGTCGGATGGCTGTTGTTGCTCAATTCTGACCAAAAAATCCTTTCTGTCACCGTCAAACTGTTAGCTTCTCCCCAAGAATTGCTAAATCTGCGGTCGCAGACGAAATTTGATGTTTGATAAGCTGTTTCACATTTAAATTGTCTATTTTGGTTTTACCTGTCGCTCGCACGTAATAGCTAAAATCGTGCGAGCGACAGGTAAATCGGCTTTTTATCGCCAGAATGAGGCAGAAACCGGGTTTTTATTCAAATCTTTGGTGAAGTGCCACTCACGGTATAAAAATCCCGTTTCTGGGGTATTTGTGCGATCGGGACTGTACCCCTACAGTCTTACAGTCTCGCCTTGGGCTGACCGAAAGCATCCAGGATACAAGCCCCCGGATTCATTCCGAAAGCAGACTCAGGACCGGTGAAATAAAAAACCTGTATCCGATGAAACTTGCCGAACGTATTTATCCGTGGGGTCAATGCTTCAATTCTAAAATCTAAAATCTACAATCTACAATCTAAAATCTAAAATCGATTGACGATACTGCACGAAAAAGTGGCTGTCACCGCAGCGCGTGCGACAGACAGCCAAAGCGAGTCTAAAAGTGCATTGTCAATCACTAATCATTCATGACTAATGACTAATGACTAACGACTAATTAAGATTTTTCCGGCAAACTCGCTTCCAACTTGAGACAGTTGCGACCGTCTATTTGCAAAGTGTAGTCCACCCGATCCATAAGTCTGCTCATAATCAGCCAGCCGTAGCCGCTTTCCTGTTTAGCTTCCGGCCTCGGGGGATTGTAAGTATCCATTTCGTAACCTTTACCGTAATCCCAAATTTCTAAACCAATATCCCTATTTTTTAAATTCAAGCGAATTAACACGGGCAAATTGGGTTGATCTTTGTGAGCATGGCGGATCACGTTAGAATAGGCTTCTGCTAACACCAAGCGCAAACGATTCGACTGACGCGGCCAATCGACGTGCTCTCCTAGCTCTACTTCTAAACTGCTCAGCAACCAATTTTCAACAATTGTTAAAAACCGCAAGTCGCTTGGCACATGAAGCTCAGTATTCATAAAAAAATCCCGTAAGTTTGAAAACCCTGTGTCTTCCAGGTATGAAATACGACGCGCCGAATGGATTCGGCCTCAATACTTGTCGCTACTTGGGGGATACTAGCCTTTTCTGTTTAAAAATCAGGCATTCGTCATTCGGTAGAAGGCAGAAGTTAAGAGTATAGTTGAAAACTTTTGTTATGGGCCTAAAGCCCCTTAACAATTGATAATTATACCGAGACTGCAAGCAGCGAGGTATAAAAAATCTGTGTTTCAATCCTTAGCTTTTAAGCGTTGGTTTTTTCTGACGAATGCCTTCTACCTTAACCCTTTACAGGTATTTAATCCCCCAGGAAAGCGATTCAGGAAACTAGCTGCGCCATCGCCGGCTAGGTTTTTGACTGTTGACGATAACGCCGTCCTTTGCAGGACTACTCTATGGGCCGTCAACAAGGAGGGCTTAAGTTTTTTCGGCTCTCACCCCCGACTATGCGTCGGGAGTCGCTGACAGATTCAAAGAACCTCCAGAGAGAGTATGGTTTGGTCGTCTTCCTGAACGGGATTATCAGCTCGGATGTGAGCCAACAAATTGTCCAAGTTGAAAGAACCAGGTTCCTGAATCAAGAGTTGCCAAAGCCCTTCTTGTTGTAGCATAGAACGGGTTGGTACACCCCCTGCGACCGCTTGACTTGTCACGCTAGCTTCAGTAATCCCGTCACTCGTCAGCAGAAATACATCTCCTGACTTTAATTCGATCGCACCTGCTTTGCCTCTCCAAACTGGTAGTATCCCCAAAGGAATGCCACGAGCTTTCAGGAAATTCGGCTCGGCTGGCGTTTTACCGCTAGCGGCTTGAGCTTTCACCTCCGAGTGAGACCAAACAATCGGGTAAATGTGACCGGCATTAGCAAAGGCGAGGTGTCCCGTGGACGGAGTGTAACGAGCTACAACCATTGTAATAAAATGGTTGTTGCCGATCAGGTCGTCAGACATACTGCTATTCATGTTCTGCATAACTTGATCGGGCTCTGGAGAAACTTCTTGGGAAAGTTCCCGCCGCATCACCGAAATCGCGCTCGCCATAAATAGAGCAGCCGGAACTCCCTTACCCGAAACATCTCCCACCGCTATCCAAATATCCCCTTGGGAGTGGACGTAGACTTCAAAAAAGTCGCCACCAACTTCCCGCGCGGGATAACAGCAAGCTTGCACTCTGACAGTTTCAAACTCCGGCCAACTTTGGCGCAACAAGTTGGTTTGGATTTGGCGAGCCACTTCCAACTCGTTTTGCATCTGCTTGGCTAAATCCAGAGTGCGCTGGTATAGCTTAGCTTGAGACAGGGCGAGAGCAGCTTGAGCTGCTACACCTTCTATTAACTCTATATCTTCTGCCGACCAAGGGTTAGTGCCGCCAATCTGGCACAAAGCCAGTACCGCCAGCAATTCTTGCTGGTAAGTCAGGGGCACGGCAATCTCAACCGAGTTACCATCCCCCCCACTGTTTGAGTTCACTTGAGTTTGGCGGGTGGCTACAGCTTGAACCAGCAAATTTTCATCAAAAGAAAAGCTACTGGCCTCGTCGGTTTGAGCTTGGTAGGGGAAGGTACTCGGCAATAGTCGATCGGTCTCTACCGGCCGCAGCATACAATAGTTGGCCTCAAAAGTTTGACCTACGGTTTGAACAATAGTTTGTACCATACTAGAGTAATCTAGCGACCCGCGAATCACGCTCATTACCTCATTGAACAGAGATTCCTTGCGTAAAGCGCGGCGCAATGCAACGCTGCGCTGCTTGTAGTATTTGTAAGTATCTGAGGCTTGATTGATCACCAATTTGAGCTCTTCTGGATTCCACGGTTTGGTGATGTATTTGAAAACTTGACCTGAGTTGATGGCCTCAACCAAATCTTCAACATCGGTGTATCCCGTTAGCAGAATCCGAATCGTATCGGGAAATCGCTCGACTGTTTTCCCCAAAAACTCGGTGCCATTCATTTCTGGCATCCGCTGGTCAGATATAATCACGGCCATCTCGCCCTGTTCGTCTAGAACTTCCAGGGCGCTGAGGGCGCTATCTGCTTTGTAAACCTGAAAGTCGCGTCGAAACGTCCGGTACAATAAATCCAAGTTGTCGGGTTCGTCATCGACTACCATCAGTTTCAGCTTGCTTCCATCTCCCCGACTCATCTTTCTTCCCCCTTGAAAACCCCCACCATAGCTGTAATCAGCAAGGTAGCGGGAGGAAAAGGGGGGCTGGATATATGCAACATATCAGTTACGTCAAGTTGAGTTAAAGAAACCCGTTTTACCTCAAGGTGAGCATTCCTTTCGCACCATCTGTTCGCACAGATGAGAGGCTTTCGATACTGTAACCCGCCTCGGTAGGCCGCTTCAATAGGGAAAATTCCCGAGTCAGCTTTCACGCTGTGATACGAGCAATGACCTTGTTAGCAGTCGGTACTTTTCTAAACACACCAGCATTCAAAACGGCTAATTAATGCTCTGATTGCAGAGTTCTTAACTAGCTGGGCACTGTCCTCGGTGTGAATTTTAACACTTACTACTAACGCAGGTATTGCTACCTAAGTCTGGTCAACACCGGCTGTATTTCAAGCCCCACTGTACCCGGAGGGTTAGTGGTGGGTTGTTGGCGCTATTCCCTACATCTTTGCCGAATCGTACTTGATTGCTGCATGCAAGTCTCCCTAATCTCTGAACTTTTTGCAGCAAGCATATTACTACTGCCGAATCAAGCTAATCTTTCTGCCAGTCTGAGCTTAGCAGAACGAGAGCGGGGATTTCTAGCGACTTCTTCGGATTGCGGCCCGATCGGCTTTTTTGTCAGTACCTGCAAACTGGGTGTTCCTCTGAGTTGGTGCTTGACTGGTCGGTCTTCGAGACTGTGAAATGTAATGATACCGATTCTCCCACCTGGTTTTAACCACCTCGGCGCTTGGTTGAGGAAAGTTTCTAAAGAAGCGAGTTCGGAGTTGACAGCTATCCTTAAAGCTTGGAAAGTACGGGTGGCCGGATGGATTCTGCCGTTGCGCTGCTTGGGGGGGAAGCTGGAGGCGATCGCCCCTGCAAGTTCTGTTGTAGTTTGAAAAGGACGGCTTTGCACAATCCGCCTTGCGATGCGCCGCGACAGTCGCTCCTCGCCGTACCTGTAAATAATATCTGCTAGTTTAACTTCTTCCCAGTGGTTGATAATCTCTTCTGCCGTCAAAGATTGCTGCTGGTTCATACGCATATCTAGTTGAGCTGGGTGGCGAAAACTAAATCCTCGTTCCGGTGTATCGAACTGAGCAGAGCTGACGCCCAAGTCTGCTATGATACCATCAAACTCGGCCTCTGGGGACTGATATTCAGCAAAGTTGCCGTGCCAAAACTCAACGGGCGAGTTAGCAAATCGGGCTTGGCAAAAACGGATGGCTTGTTCATCCCGGTCGATCGCCACCACTGTAACATCTGGCGCCGCCGCTAAAATCAAACTCGTGTGTCCGCCGCCCCCAAGCGTCGCGTCCAAATAGTGCCCGCCTGGACGCACAGCCAAACCCGCAATTAATTCTTGACCCAAAACTGGAACGTGATAGGTGTCAATACTGACATCCGATCCAAGGGTCTCCTTCTCAGAGAGCTCGATATCCTTCATAATCATAAAAGCCAAACAAAAATCAACAATAGCTAGTAATCATTAATTCATTTAATTATGTCAAGAATTGAGACTAGAACCGAACCGATGGTGCTCAACATGGGGCCGCACCACCCATCCATGCACGGGGTACTCCGGCTAATCGTCACCCTAGACGGGGAAGATGTGGTGGACTGCGAGCCTGTTTTGGGCTATCTGCACCGGGGGATGGAAAAAATCGCCGAAAATCGCACCAACGTGATGTACGTGCCCTACGTGAGCCGCTGGGACTACGCTGCGGGGATGTTTAACGAAGCGGTGACAGTGAATGCGCCGGAAAAGTTGGCAAATATTGCTGTCCCCAAACGGGCTAGTTATATTCGGGTAATCATGCTGGAGTTGAACCGGATTGCTAACCACTTGATGTGGGTAGGGCCGTTTTTGGCGGACGTGGGCGCGCAAACTCCTTTTTTCTATACTATGCGCGATCGCGAACCAATTCTCGACTTGTGGGAAGCAGCGACCGGTTATCGCATGGTGAATAATAACTATTTCCGCATCGGCGGAGTCGCCGCCGATTTGCCTTATGGTTGGGTAGATAAGTGCCAAGATTTCTGCGATTATTTCGTTCCCAAAATTGACGAATACGAACGTTTAATTACCAACAATCCAATCTTCCGCCGCCGGATTGAAGGGCTGGGTACTATTTCTCGCAACGAAGCGATTAACTGGGGACTTTCCGGCCCCATGTTGCGCGGTTCCGGCGTAAATTGGGATTTGCGGAAAGTTGACCATTACGAATGTTATGACGACTTCGACTGGGAAGTTTGTACCGAAGCTGCAGGCGATTGTTTAGCCCGGTATTTAGTACGGATTCGGGAGATGCGCGAGTCTGTTAAGATTATCTATCAAGCCTTGAAAGGACTCCCCGGCGGCCCTTACGAGAATTTGGAAGCCAAGCGCTTAGAAAGCGGGCCAAAATCTGAATGGAATGGTTTTGACTATCAGTTTATTGGCAAAAAAGTTGCCCCGACTTTTAAGATTCCCAAGGGCGAACATTATGTCCGCGTTGAAAGCGGCAAAGGTGAGTTGGGGATTTATATTATCGGGGATGATACTGTGTTTCCTTGGCGCTGGAAAATTCGGGCTGCGGATTTTAATAATTTGCAGATTTTGCCTCACATTGTGCGCGGCGTGAAGATTGCGGATTTGGTGGCAATTTTGGGGAGTATCGACATTATTATGGGCTCGGTTGACAGGTAGGTTTTGTCGGTTTTTATCTAAGAAATTAACCCGGTTTTTTTATGGAACCGGGTTGATTTTTTTGAACCGCAGATAAACGCGGATAAACGCCGATCGATCTCGATGAATATTGCTATTAACGTCGCTAAAAGGTACCTGATTACTCTCTTCTCTCTTCCTCTGTGCCCTCTGCGGTTAATAAAAAAAATCTCTCCTTCACAAATGAAATAACATCAACTTTGATTTGATAAATTATGAAAGTTCAGCAACCAGATATCAATGACAGCAACCCGGAGCTCTGCGCTTTAATCGGCGAAAGAATTGCCGCCACTCCCCAGCAGCGTATTACTTTTGCTGAATATATGGATTTGGCATTATATCATCCGCAGCACGGTTATTACAATAGCGATCGCCCGTCGATCGGAAAACAAGGCGATTTTATCACGTCGTCTCATTGGGGTGCTGATTTTGCGGAGGTTTTGGCGGATCAGTTTGTGGAAATGTGGGAATTTCTCGTTAGCGGAGCCCTCGAAGAGGATCGCCCTTTCAATTTCGCGATCGTAGAAATGGGCGCTGGGCGGGGAAATTTTGCTGAAAATGTGCTGCAATATCTGCAACGGCAACATCCCGATTTCTTTGATATTTTAGAATACATTATTATTGAACTTTCCCCTGGGCTCCAAGCGGAACAGCGGCAAACTTTAGCCGATATTAAGTGTGTTAAGTGGTGCAAGTGGGATGATATAGTTAATAATTCAATTGTCGGTTGTTTCTTTTCTAACGAGTTAGTGGATGCTTTGCCAGTACATCAATTTATTCTGGAACAAGGGCAAGTTAGGGAGATTTATGTTGCCGCAGAAACCCCAAAAAATGAACAAGAAGAGATAAAATTTGTTGAAGTAATTGGCGAAGTTTCCACGCCTAAAATTGCCGAATATTTGGATTTTGTAAGCATCGATTTGTCTGCGAGTGTTTATGGAGATGGATATCGCAGTGAGGTAAATTTGGCGGCTTTGGACTGGATGAGTACAGTTGCTCAAAAGTTGCAGCGGGGATATTTGTTAACTATTGATTACGGTTATCCGGCGCACCGCTATTACAATCCGAGGCGCAGGGAGGGGACGCTACAGTGTTATTATCGCCACCGATATCACAATAATCCTTATATTAATGTGGGGCGGCAGGATTTAACGGCTCATGTTAATTTTACGGCGTTGGAAAGGCAGGGGGAATTGTGCGGTTTGGATGTGGTAGGGTTTACTCAGCAGGCTTTGTTTTTGATGGCGTTGGGTTTGGGCGATCGTATTGCTTCTCTATCTACAAATGATGCGGAAGTATTGGATGTGGCAACGTTTTTGCGGCGCAGGGAGGCTTTGCATCAATTGATCGATCCGATGGGTTTGGGGGGTTTTGGGGTTTTGGTGCAGTGTAAAGGGTTGAGGGAGGAGGAAAAGGGGAGAATTTTGAAGGGTTTGATGGTGCCTGATTAGTGATTAAAAGTTTAATTTCCACTAATCTCCACCAGTGGTTCACCTGCTTTCAATATGTCCAAAGCTTCTGGTAATGTTGCACTCAAAATCTCTCGCAACCGAGCGTTTGATGTATTGCCGCACGTCAACCAAATAATCTGTGGCGGTGAACCAAGGCGATCGACCAAATCAACAAAGTCACTATCTTTAGCCATTACGATAACTCCCTGCGCTCTCAATGCCTCAAAAATTTCAGGATCTTAGGCATCTCTCAAGCCAATCTCGCGCAAACCTACTGCTGTCACGCCAAATGTATTTGTAATCCAGCTTGCGATCGCCGGTGACAGATGTGCATCTACCCAAATAATTGTCATGCAACCAATACCGGATGATTGAGTTTGCGCGAAGCATACAAAAGAGAAGCTCTCAGATCGTCTGCTTCAAGATCGGGCATTTCTTCTAGTATTTGTTCCGCACTCAAACCAGCCACAAATAAGTCCAGTACGTCTGATACCCGAATTCTCATGCCGCGAATGCAAGGGCGACCGCCGCACTGTCTAGGATTAACCGTGATTCTTGCCAATAGCTCCGACATTAAAGTTAGCTCCTACAACGCTTAGTTCTAGTATGAATGAGTGCGAACGTAATTGTCAATAACGGTATTCCCATGATTATTAACTAATTAAGCTGTACCAATTACTTTTGTCATCACTTAAGCGCACTGACTCAGTGGCGGTAATTCCCATTTTCCCGAATATAAAGTAGATGGCCGCTTTAAACAATAGGCCGCAGGAATTACCTCGATCAACCACCAATTAAACATATCTCGTCGGGCTTCAGTAAAACCAGAAATGGCGTCCCCGGTAATGGCATCATACAGAATATCTAAGATGGCATTATAGGCTGTTTTTGTATTGAGTGTTTGCAGCAAGCCATAGAAGATATTATAAGCTTCGTCAGTAGCTTGATATTTTCCAATTTTGTTGATATTAGGAAACAAGGTATCTGCCCAAGTTTCGGGAATTTCACAACCATCCTTCAGCCAACAAGATACAATTCCTTCAACGATATCAGCTTTGTGTTCTTCAGGAAAGTAATGTTTAATGGTCGGTTTAGCTGCTAATGCTATTCCATAAGCCATGTAGACATATCGCTGATGGGATATTGCATCATTAGGCATTCCAAAAGCTGTCATTACTTCTACAAAAGCTTCTTCTACATTGCACTTTCCACCTCGTTCGTATAAATCGTCATATTTTCTGTCCCAAACCGTCTGAAGTGTTTGCTGTAATTGCTCTGGAATATCTGAGTGGCTGGGCAATTGAAAATTTCTGTAGTAGCCTATGTCAAACTCGATCATTGACTGTCCCTCCTTATGTTTTTCATTAATCATAAACTATGAGCCAGTTCATTGTCACCTTCATATAACCTCAATTTTACTTTGGGTACAGAAGCCAGTAAAGCTTTGATAGCCTTTACTGGCTGTCTATACTGATATGTCTACGGATATGGACGTTCGTAGAAGATAATCACTTGAATATTCGGGAACCTCATCTTAAAGTCCTCATCACAAGTAATGTTGCAGCCAGAACACATATCTCTCTCAGTGTAGAGGTAGAGTATTCCTTCTGCATCCAAGGAAAGATCATCTCTTTCTAACTCTTCTGCAATTTTATTGAAAAGCTTGTACTCCGCGTGTTCTTTGTTGTTGCAGGGTAAGGATTCAGGTCTGAGAGTGGGGAATTAAAGAAGGCATAAATAAGTCACAAGAATGGGCAGATATAGCATCAC
>NZ_JAUBTK010000062.1:0-48348 GCF_036702455.1 Microcoleus sp. D2_18a_D3 | reverse complement strand
ACAAATTAAAGCTAATCAAAAGAAAAGCCTATGGGTTTAGAAATTTTGACAACTTTATTCTGAGGAGCTTCTTACATAGGCATTTTGCTAGTTAGTTTTACATACTAGGTTCGGTAGAACCGTGAAAAGTCCGATGAATAAATTCCTCACTATGAACAAATTTGATGGTAATTATAATTACCTAGCCAACTACTTAGCGCAGCGAAAACCAGCAATAATTTGCCGCACGCCCGGATAGTACCAATTCCGAAAACTCGATCGCAGTGCCTGCGGAAAAGTCGCCCAACTCCCCCCTTTCAAAACCCGGTGTTCTCCATCAAAATAAACTTGAGAATAGCCCCTGTAAGGATAACTTTCAAATCCCGGATAGGCCTCAAAGGTGGAAGCAGTCCACTCCCAAACATTCCCCAACATATCATAGCAGCCGATCGCGCTTGCTCCTTTGGGAAAGGCATCGACTGGCGAGGTATTGGCAATATTATTGCCGTGATTGCACAGGCTGCCGTTTGGCGGTTCTTCTCCCCAAGGATAGATGCGATATGTTTGATTTGTGGCATCCCAACTCGCAGCTTTTTCCCATTCGGCTTCCGATGGCAAACGCTTGCCGATAAAGTTGCAGTAAGCTTCGGCTTCGTACCAACTGACACCGCAAACTGGATGGTTGTTGAAAGCTGAATTTTCTGACCAGTAAAGCGGTTGAGAGACGGCTTCGCCTTGCAGCCATTTCCAGCCGTCTGCTGACCACCAATCAGGGTTTTGATAGCCGCCGCATTCCATGAAATCTCGGTATTGACGGCAAGTGACGGGATAGCGATCGATCGAGTATGCTTCTAAATAACACAGGTGGCGCGATCGCTCATTATCTAAAGCCTCAGCAGCATCGCTTCCCATGTAAAATTCCCCGCCCGGAATTTCAATCGCCGGGGAATCGGTAATTGGGCATGGGGCATGGGGCATTGGGCATGGGGCATTGGGAATTGGGAATTGGGCATTGGGCATTGGGAATTTCTGCTGCTTTATTCCTCGCTGTTGTAGAGAATTAATCCGTGTATCCGTGTCCAAATCCGTGTCGTGCCTTCCTTCCTTCTTCCTTTGCATTTGCAACACGAAAGCAACAGTTTCGCAGTGCTGGCTTTCGTGCTGAATAATAAACCGCCAGAGACGTTCTTGCTCGTCGATCGGCGCGACTTCCAAATAATCTAACACCTTTTTTCTCACCGCGTCCAGATATAATTCAACATCAGGTAACGCGGGCAGAAAAACCCGTTGTTTTTTCGGCAAAATATCCGCAGCAAACAGTTGGTGATACTGAGGAAAGACTGGCTTCAACCCAGCACACCGCTGCAACAGCCACAAATCCTCAGTATAAGCAATGTGACCTAAGTGCCAGCCAACTGGACTGAAATCAGGATGAGCTTGACGGCAAAAAGTATCATAATCGATGTCTGCAAATAGCTTGAAAGTGCCGCTGCGACACTGCTGCAAATCGCGATAAATTGCCTCTCTACAAGATTGGATAGATTTCGATATCACGCTCTACTCCGGTACTGATAATGCTCTGGACTGGACACTCGTGCCAATTGCCAGCAAATAAAGGTTCAGAAGCAATGATGACAGAATTTGGGAAATTTAAATCGTCTCGCAGCCAATAGAGGGAAGGAGGGGTTTTTTGGGAAGCAAAGCGAGAGGCAACGAGTTGGTGTCCGTCGCTGATAATTATATTAGCTGAAAATTCTACTTGGTGAAAGTTTGCTAGCTCTGCCAAAATTTTCAGCGTGTTTTGCAAAGCAGCTTGTATGGTCAGATTTCCGGCGGTCAATTCATTGACAAACAAGCCGAAGATATGCTCAGAATCTGTAGTACCGTTAATTGATTGATAAAGCGTATCGCTGAGTCGATCGCGAATTGGTCTGTAAAGAGTTTGCCGAAAATTCTTCACGAAGCCGTTGTGTACGAACAGCAGGCGATCGTTCTGAAACGGCTGACAGTTGCTCAAATCTACAGCTTGTCCTGAAGTTGCACTGCGAACATATCCGATCGCGCATCCAGATTCAACATATCGACTGATACTCGGAAGGTTAATGTCGCTCCAAATTGGCTGTACATTTTTATATGTAAACGGGTCAGTATCTAAGTGCGGGTGATACCAACCAAGACCAAAACCGTCAGCATTGAGTAGGCCAGAAGTCATTTCGCGGGGATCGTAACTCTGCACAATTAGGGAATGTTCCGGCTTGTACAGAATAGCATCAAGTAAAATCGGCTCCCCGAGGTAGCCAAGCAAACGGCACATAAAATTTTTGCAGCAATGTGATTAGCATTGTAAGTCATTAGCCGAAAAATTGCCCGTTAGCGAAGCCCTCGAAGAGGATCGCGCATCTTCAGCGCTGGAAGGTTTTTTGTAGCCCGCTGCCAGCATCGCATTACAAACGATACAGTTAAGGTAGAACCCCTGCAGCACAAGGAGACTCTTGAATGTTCCTCGACGAACTCATCCCAATGGCGAAAGAATTGATCGAACAGCCGATCGCCTTCGCGGGCGGATTTTTATCTGGCCTGCTTCGACTCAACCTTCACGAAGATCCCGTTAAAAGCTGGATCGACGAGCAAGCTGGTTCAACTTCCTACACTACTCCCCCAGCCGAACCCACCAACGGTAAAAGCACGGGACCTCAGTCAATCTCGATCGACTAAGGAAAAGCAGTAACATCCTCCCAACGCCAAACTGATTACAGTTATGGCGTGGGCTTCCAAACTTCACAGTTTGGCTTTTCGCGTTTTTCCCTTACGAGATTTCCACACTTGGCTAGACTGAATTGCTCACTCCCCGCTAGAAAATCTGCACAGACACTTTCGATTCCCGTATAGCCTTTCTCAGATAGAGGAAGTACAATAACAGCAGTGTGTAAACCAGTTCCAAATATCTTGCTGAGAAAGTTGACCTTAGAAAGTTGACAGAATGCAAACTCTATCGCCTTTCCTAATTATTGATAATTTGTTGTGTTGATAAAACTGAAAATATATTTAAGTTTTGACCAGAAATTCTCAGGTTTGTGATAAATCGGGCGAAGGGGGCGACAAGTATATTACTTTCGCCCTTTTTCTTGATTAATTTCTTTACTTATTTTGTCTATTTCTCTAACCCTTATCCCTCGCTACCAAAGCATTTTTTCCTAGTTTTGGTAGGTTGCAGGAGCATAATAGCCTCAAATGTAATTGTATCCTTTTACCTCTTAAACTAACTTATATTATAACTTTATTTATCGTTATATAAAGTGGTTGTAAAAAATATTTTTACAGGTTGGTTCGTTTTATTTTTCCCCATCAAAATTTTTATTTAGATACTTAATAATGAACTTATTCAATAGTTGAATTCTTTTTATTTGCCCTCGGCGCTAAAATTAGCAGTTGTTCTGCCTTAATTTTGCATGGCCGCATAAATTAGCTGGCTGAGCAATATTTTGGGTTTGAGGAGCCTGTTGAAGTATTTTTTTTGACAAAACTGAAAACTCCCAACAAACAGTCAGCTATGGATTTTTGTGAGATTGCTTCGGGAATAATCAACCTCCATCATTTCTGGTCTAAAATCAAGATAATAAGCTTTCCGTGCTAATAATGTATGATGTTTTCGATGCTTGGTGAACAAAAGTGATGTCAATGGATGTGGGCTCCCCTCCACTTCTGGTGAGGCTGTGACTCTTGAGCGAATTAGAGTTCATTTATCTTATATTGTATATTTTACCGTTATGAATACCTCAGCAATATGATACCTCATCTGTGTGACAAAGCCTATATCTGTGCACTCCGAACTTAATTATAATCCTACCACTGTTTATAGTTGGCGTGGGCCGGCCTGGTTTGTGTAACGCCAGGTTTTAACCTGTAGACTAAAGGGGTTTATAAAAATGAATTCAGGATCATGACAACCAAAAAGCTACCGTAACTGCCTCGTCACCCAAAATCGATAGCGACTTTCAGGCTCAGGAGTTACTCATCAATTAATTAATATTTTGAAAATGTAAAATCTCAAATGTCAAATTTTAATAGGTACTTGAGCTACCTGAGAAAAGCTATAATATTTGTTCATGAGTGCAGCGAGGATAACTGTAGGAGAAGGAAACAGAAATAGTATGTTGAGAAAAATGAATTTACAAACCAGACTGATCAGTGCATTCTTGATGATGGGAGTGTTAGTATTTTTCGTTGCCTGGGTAGGATGGAACTCAACATCTAATCTCAGTCAACACATAGAGACTCTTGGTAAAAATAACTTACCGAGCATTGAAGCTTTATTGAAAATTAAGGAGGGACAAACCCAAATAGAGTCATCCGAGAGATCGCTAATTAATCCGGCACTCAGTCAAGCAGAAAGGCAAGAGGCATTAAATAGAATGGACAAGGCTTGGCAGCAGATTAAAGATGGGTTTAAAGCATACGAAGTCATTCCACGTATCTCAGAGGAAGATGCACTCTATCAACAAATGCTTAAGTATTGGCAGGAGTGGCAGCAGGAAGATCAAGAACTCCTGCGAATTAATCAAGAATTTGAGAAACTGGGAATTTTGAATCCTTTGGGTTTGCAGCTAAGCCTAATTAATCAGGGTAAAAGTAAGTCGCCCGAAATGGCAAGAGCCAAGACAGCTAGTAACCTCTTGAATAAACTTAGTCAGCAATCTAAGGTAATTAGCCTTAAATTTATAAATTCAGAAAAAGCCACTTTAGCAGTAGTTGACTCCAATAGAAAGCAAGCAGATAAAGCTTATGACACGGCCCAAAATGATAGTAGAAAGACTCAAGGAGCTGTATTTTTGGGGATGACAGTTGGGCCGCTAATAGCGATTATTTTAGGCATAGCTTTAAGCATAGCGATCGCCAAACCTTTAGATAAAGCGCTGAAAGGTATTATTAATATGATTGTCAGTTCTTCTACCGAGATCGCTGCTACAATTGAGCAACAGGAACGTATTGCTGTACAACAAGCTGCTTCTGTTAATCAAACAACTACCACAATGGATGAATTGGGCGCATCATCGAGGCAATCAGCTATGCAAGCCGAATCAGCCCTTGACAATGCCAGTAATGTCTTAAATATGGCAGCAGAAGGCAGTAAAGTGGTGAATAAAACCCAGCAGGGAATGTTGAGTTTGACGGAAAAAGTCGGAGCGATCGCCGATCAAGTTTTACATTTGAGCCAGCAAACCAATCAGATTGCTAATATTACCAATTTAGTCAGCGATTTGGCAAATGAAACTAATATGCTGGCAATTAACGCTACAGTGGAAGCAGTACGCAGCGGAGAACAAGGAAAGGGGTTTGGGGTGGTGGCGACGGAAATTCGCCGACTCGCCGATCAAAGCAAAAAATCGTCGGATCAGATTAGTGATTTGATAAACGGTATTAAGAATTCCATTAATAAAACAGTGATGGTAACAGATGAGGGCAAGAAAACTTTAGATAATAGCCTAAAATTGACTGAAGGTACGGCGGATAATTTTAACAATGTTGCTAATGCTATTAACAGTGTTGTTGTGAGCAGTCAGCAAATTTATCTCAATACCAAACAGCAGGCGATCGCTATTGAGCAAGTGGTAGAGGCGATGAATGTTGTGAATAAAGGAGCAACGGAAACAGCCAGCGGTATTACCCAAAGTCGAATTGGTACTCAAACACTTAACAAAGCTGCTTTAAATCTCACATCCTTAGTTTAAATGAGAAAAATAATATCCTAAACTGGGGATTAAAGAGATGGAGAGAAAATTTATCCCATTCCTCATTTCCAATTTGCAATTCCCAAGTTTGCCCAAGGATTGAAGGTGACATCTCCCCGTTTAGGAAAGGGGTGGGGAGATGTCAAGTATGTTTCCTCAAATGGCTGTCTAGATGTGTATAGCATTTCTCAAGTGAATGAGGTACAGATTTAAATTTTAGATTAAAGAATGGAAGAAGTGGGGAATTGGTAATTAGCTGCCAAGTACCTCACGAAAGTTGAGAACTGCTATATCAACGATCGTACCTGAGAGCAACTTAATATATTATACCTTGTTACTCGCTTTATTTCCGAAGATGCTTGGCGATGGGTCGCCCACCCATCACTGATTTGATTAAAATCAAGTATTGTTTAGGGGTGGGATTCCTCGCCGCGCCAAAACTCATCTCCTCACTCTCAAGGTGAGTGAGGAGATGAGTTTTGATCGAGCTAACTATTGCAGCCAGTACCAAGAGTTTGTCAGTGTGCCAAACCCTTTTAGTGAGAGTCGATCGCCCAGTTGTATGCTAGATAGCACTTGACAGTTAAATTAAAAGGTTATTATGTATAGCACAACAAGTTCAGTTCGATCGACATGACTATCTACATTGGAAATCTGTCTTACCGCGCCACCGAAGAAGACCTGAAAGCAGTATTTGCAGAACACGGCACAGTCAAGCGAGTTGTCTTGCCTACCGACAGGGAAACCGGTCGGATGCGCGGTTTTGCATTTGTTGAGATGATGGAGGATGCCCAAGAAGACGCTGCAATTGCCGAATTAGACGGTGCAGAGTGGATGGGGCGCCCCTTGCGAGTGAACAAAGCTAAACCGAAAGAAGAGGGAAATCGAGGCGCAGGAATCAAGAGAAACGACGGATATTAGTCTGCGATGCGGCGGTTGACACCCTCTCGAAACCCACCTGATGCACCAGTGCGCCACTAGCGCCCAATTGCAAGCAGCAGTTGATTTTGGGGATGAAATGTCAAATCCGCTGCATAAAAACATCGATTATTTACAGGAGCCTGCGGTATGGTTTTATTACAAGAATTTGATGCCAAAGAATGGGTGAAAACGCGCAGTTCCCTAGACGGTGAAGCAACATTTCTCACCTGGAACGGTTATATTTACTCTTTTGTTCCCAACGAACCGAAAAAGCGCTTGTTCAAAATACTTGGGATGAGTGCAAGCAGGTGTATTGCTGACGGCGAGGGCGGCTGGAAATTCACCTCGCGAGAACTAACTTACTATCTCGACCCCAACAGCGGAAAAATTCTCCACAAATGGGATAACCCTTGGACAGGAGAAACCCTAACGGTTGCTCACGTTGCTAACAACCCCGTCCAAGGTAATTTTAAAGGAATTTTCCCGGCTAAAGTAGAGTCTGAAATTACGACTTTTGTCTTTGACTTATTTCCCAACTATCCTAATCCTTTAGCTGAGGATGCCAGATTTGTTGATTACAGTCCAAATCCCATCTATCAAGCAGCGGAATTATTTAAGCTGACAGTGCCCACAGCAGAATTATTAAATCCCGAACTTGTCTCAGTTTCTCAAGTAATTCTGAGTTGGGATAGAATCGGGCCGTGGCTGGCATGGATGAAAATGGGAAATCGACCCGGTAACATGATTTACAGTGCCACGGGTTCCAAACTCAAGAGTTGGACAGAATTACCTCAATTGCTGCAAGATGAAATTAAAACTCGCATTCCGTTGTATAAAGATGCGCCGAAATCGCAATTAGATGTGGAAGATATGACTTCTTGGATTTATTTTCAACAGAACTTTGATGCTTATCTCGCGGGAGAAAGATTCCCTCTGCCAGCACCGGAAGCATAAGCTCATAATAGATGAATGCCCTCAATCAGTTCGCGATCGCATGGCGGCCCATGCGAAACCGGGTTTTTTACTGAATCTGCAGGCCCAAACGCGTCTTTTCGTCCATCTTTCCCCGGTTTCGAGCAGTCGGAGTGCGATCGCGAACTGTCAATGTAGGGTGCGCGCACCAGGACATTACCGCATCATATCAAATCCGGTAGCATCGGAATTAATATTACTTACAGCCAGGACACGGCACTGCCGTGCCCCTACAATTAATCTGGCGTAGGGAAGCGGCACGTGCAGTCTCCTCTATATCATAAGGAGTGTAACCGGAACTGATATCAGTCAAATTAATTTGTAGTGAAGAATGCAAGTCTTGTGATTTTTATTAAGACTTGCATTCTTCACTACAAACCTGATTCTATCAATGTCCAAAAATATCCGTCAGGTGCAATGAAGGAAAAACTTTGTTCCCCAAATTCATTAGCGACTATTTCTGTGATTTTTTGTGCCTTGCTGGCTTTGACTCGCTCAAAATATTCTGCAATACTAGACACTCGATATGTGTACAGCGACATTCCCAAACATCCGGGATTGGCGCGATCAAATCCATCGCTTAGTGCGATCGAACTCGGGAACCTCAGAATATACAGTCTACCCGATCGCGCGGCCTGAAAATCTGTTTTCGACGATCGGGGGTCATCAAAAGCTGTCACCACAAATCCTTCCCCAGACTGAAGCTCAAAAATCTCCCTTCCGGCGAGGGAAGACTCAAAGGTAGTTTCTACATCGTCGCGCGCCCGAATCAACCCCAGAACTTCTTCATAAAATAGCAGCGTTTCTTTGCTGTCATCTTGAATTACCATTCCCATGTGGGTAATTTGACTGGTTTTAAAAAAAGCATTTGGATTGATTTTCCCGTAATTAGGCAAAGCATAATTGAATCTTTGAAAAAAAACTTGCCGACTCAAAGGCTGCAAAAGCATCATCTCACGCACTCCGACAGCCGCCTCGACAAAAGGACGCGGTTTTCGCTCTTTGTTGTAAATAATCTCCCAGTGCGGGGATGTATATTTGACCGACAAATTGGCAGATTCAGCATCTTCGGCATGGTTGAGGACATTCAACAAATCAGCAGTTAAAGTAGTTGCCCAACGGTTGCCTTTCACCTTCATTGACGACATTTGCAAACCATCGTTTGTAGGTTTTTCCCAAATCATCAAGCGAATTAATCCGTGATCCGCATCTTGGTGATAGAGTCGAATCGATCGCACTTTTGAACTAACTCCATATAATTCGCCAGCTTCGGATGCCGAGAATTCTCCTATTTTACCGATCCGATATCCAAATTGCTCCCAATATTGCAGTTGTGGAATCGCATCGGCTACGCCAATACACACTTCGTAAATGCCTGCGATGGAAAGGGGCTGCACTTGATTCATACTTTTTGAAACATAATTTACGCACTTTTACATCGGAGTGTTCGCTGTGAGATATCTAAGCGAGATATATATAGGCAAAGCTTTGCAGGGTGTTCCAAGCGAGATATATAGGCAAAGCTTTGCAGGATGCTCGCACTCCTAAAAAAACGCTTTTTACCAAACCGGGATGCTTCCGATACCTCGCTGCTAAAAGCAAAATTTATCAGGAGAAACCGGGTTGATTAGCGTTAGTCTTAGAAAGAGTAAATTCGCCCTTTTTCATCAATATAAACTGATCGGTCTTGCCTAGTGCGGGGATCTGATCTGGTGATGCGAATCGTCACAATGTTTGTCTGCGAGTCAACATTATAGTCGTATTTCAAAGTTGCGCTTCCTCCTGTGGCATTAATCGGAATATTGGCAATGTCGCCGGTGCGATTGCTGATACGAACAATGATGTTTTTGCTGGTTCCGACGGGCAAGGATGACAAGTTGGCACCTGATTGACCGTATTCTAGGTTTAATCCAGTTTCATTTAACAGTCTGAGGGTTATGTTGCGAGTATTGTCAACCTGCGCTTGAGGTTGCCAGAATCCGGGTTTTTGGCCACCGTCAGTTGCAGGTTGAGATAATGCTGGGTGAGGATGCAGAAAAGCCAGGGCGGCAAGTATTGCTGCGGTTGCAATAATTTTTGATTTCACGGTTTTTACCTCCGGGTAAAGGGTTGGTGATATTTCTATCCTAGCTTTAAAATCGGATGTTAGTGGAAGGAAGTTCGGCAACGGATTATTTAACGGATGTAACGGATGTAAAGGATAGAAGGAAGTTCGGCAACGGATTATTTAACGGATGTAACGGATGTAACGGATGTAAAGGATAGAAGGAAGAAGGAAGAAGCAGTAAAAGCAATAAAAGCAAGGGCTTCACCAATTAAAAACGTCCTCACTATCTGGGCGGTTGCTATATAATTAGAAACCGGATTTCTGTAGTTGTTAATAGTCCTGGACGCAGGGGTTGTTTAGAAATCCGATTTCTGAGCGGGTGGCTGCTTGCCAAAGCTATGATTTAGAGTAGAAACGGGATTTCTGAGGTCAAGTGCGTCCGGGAGTTGTTAATTGTTAATTATCGATCGAGCGGCTTCTAGCAGGAGGCGCTGTTCGGCGCGGACGATCGCCCTACAAGTTTGTTCTACAGCATCGACATTGACCGAAATAGACGAAATCCCCCACCGCACGAAGGATTCAACTGTGTCGGGATACAATGCTGGAGCGTCGCCGCAGATCGAGCAAGGAATGCCGGCGGCCCGGGCCTGTTTGATTAATTGTTCGATCGCCCTCATCACTGCTCGATCGCGCCCGTTGAAAGCACCTGCTACCTGGTCGGAGTGGCGGTGAATGCCTAACAGCAATTGGGTTAAATCGTTGGTGCCGATGGAAATTCCTTGAACTCCTGCTTTTACGTAATCTGGCAATAAAAATAACACCGAAGGAACTTCCGCCATAATCCACAGTTTAAAGTCGTCTGATCGGTTTTTCCAAACTGTTTCTAAGCGCTGGCGGCAGTAGATAAACTCGTCAACTGAGCGCACGAAAGGCAAAATTAAATTAACATTTGTATAGCCTGACTCGCAGACTTTTTGAAGTACGCCGAGTTCCCAATCAAATAATTCCGGTTCAAAGGTATAACTGAAACTGCCGTCGGCGCCTGACTCGCGCAAATCGAGCGATCGATAAAATATCGGCCGCGGCGAAACAGCAGCAGCAAATAAGCTGAGGCAATCCGCCATGCGATCGACAAATTCCGATTGGCGGCCGTCTTGCAGCCACACTTTGGGGTTTTGACAGTCCAAAGCTTCTAATGCCATTAATTCCGATCGCAGCAATCCGATGCCGTCTATTGGCAGATTTTTGAGGCGGTCAATCGAACTTGTTTGGCTGACATTAACTAGCAGTTGAGTCGCCGTTGGTGGGCCCCAAACATATTGAGTAGACTCAGATTGTCGAGATTTAGGCGCCCAATTGGACGATCGATCGGAGGTAGAAGATTGGTGCTTGGCTATTGACATTTTCGCTGCTGTACTGTATATATTTGCCTTTTTTGCTGTGTCCCGAACTCGGCTGCTGTCTCCTGTCTCGATCGCATCCTGTTGGGCGAGGGCAAAAACTTCTCCGCTATCGCCGTCTACCAAAACGGAATCGCCCGAGGCGATCGCCCGTGTGGCCCCAGCCACTCCCACAACGGCGGGAATTCCCAATTCTCTCGCTAAAATGGCGCCGTGGCCTGTCATGCCTCCTTGTTCGGCAACCACCCCAGCAGCAACCTTCAGCCAAGGCAGCCAATTCGGCTCGATTGTCCGGGCTACTAGAATGCCTCCGGCTAAGAATTCCGCGTTTTCTGGGTGGGAATTAGTCATAACTTGGGCAATTGCTTCGGCTTTTCCTGATGCTGCTGCCACACCTCTGAGTATGGCAGGACTTCGGGCTGGGGCGATCGAGTTTGGCTGCGGGAGGGATCTCGGATTTTCCTCTACCGGCGCGACTTTTTCCGCTTTCACAAGACGAACTTGAGTGAAATAAAACTGCTGTTCGCCGCTGTTTGCTGTCTGGTTTAGCGTCCACTCTAAAATTAAATCTGAGTCAAATTCTGCCAGCGCTTTTTTACTCAATTCAATGATTTCTTGCAGTTGCGATTCCTCTAAAACGTATTCTGTTTGTGCTTCCTCTCCCAGCGCTAAAACTTGCACGCAACAATCAGCAAAATCAGGAATTATAAATGGAGCATCTGAAATTGGGAAAGCAGCAAACTTGCCCAGCAGCAGTTTTTTTTTCGGTTCACCATCGCCGACTTTGAGATTGTAGGCTAATGTTTTGTAACCGATCCGCTGGAATTTAACCGCGCTTGTTTCTGGCTGCACTTGATAGTAATCGGGGATGGTTTCTCCCCTAGCGAGGGACAATCCCAAACCGCTGGTGGCTTGGATTTCCCACTGTGCACCAGCCTTTGCTTTCACCTCGCCTGCGGCGATCGCTTCTTGAAGTGGCTGCACCAAAACTGCGGGATTGATTTGCTGTACCCGCAGGCCGCACCGCTGCCAGTAAAATAGACTTCGGGCTCTGAACATTTCTGCCCAAGCTCGTTTGAGTCCGACCCCAATGGCTTCGGGTTCTGCGCGTACTGCCTGAGATTCCAAAATGCCAACTGTTTTCGGGTTCCAGGAAGTCAGGGAAGGGCGAAAAATTAAGGCTGGGGAGTTTAAGTTTGACTGTGAGTTGAGTTGAGAAACAGCAGACTCTAGGGTGGAGAGCAGTGAATCTGGCAGTTTGCCGGCGAGGATTTGGTGGCGGATGCTGCGGGCGATCGATTGCAGTTGTCTGGGTTCATCGACATTCAAGTGCAGGGAAGAGTGTGGCCAGTCAGCAAACAGCGGTTCTAGGCACTCGATCGACTCTAAAAACTGCCAGAATGTGGTAGCCGGTACGACAAAACCCGGTACAACGGGATGATTTTTCTGGAGCAAACAGCTCAAGTAAAATGCTTTTTCTCCCACTGCATCTCTGTCTGAAGGTTGAATTTTGTCTAACCAGTAGAGGTTTTTCACGCTGCGAGCCTGTCGGTGGAAACTGATTGAAGTTGAAAGTTTTTCCCATTAATCACTTACGACAATTTTAGGATGAACAAGCGACAATGGACGGGATTAGTCAAATCTTTTCTCAATCTATTTCTTAAGTCTAACTGTCCTCTTTGTCAGCGGCCAGCCGCCGAAGAGTTTTGTCCGTACTGTGACAAGCAACTTCAGCGATGTCAGTTAAGCGATCCCGGTCGATTTTGGCATTCAGAGCAGCGTGTTTTTGTGTGGGGTGAGTATGGCGGGGCTCTCAAACGGGCGATCGCAGCTTTGAAATATGACGGCAATCCGCAATTAGCCAAACCTCTAGGCGGCTGGCTGGCAGAAGCTTGGCTGAGTTTTCCCGAATTAGCTATAGACAATTTAACAGTTGTACCGATTCCCCTGCACAAAGAAAAGCTCAAGCAGCGCGGTTTTAACCAGGCGGAACTTTTGGCTGAAAGTTTTTGCGAGCTGACTGGTTTGCCTTTGCAGCGGCACGGTTTGGAGCGGGTGAAAAATACTCAAGCTTTATTCGCTCTGACGCCACAGCAGCGGCAAGCGGAAATGAAAAATGCTTTAAGTTTGGGGAAAGATTTTCGTCGTCGCCTCCCGCGCGATCGAGTGCTGTTAGTTGATGATATTTACACTAGCGGTACTACGGTTAAGTCGGCAATTAAAATATTGGAACACTCGGGAATTTCGGTTTATGGAACTGTGGCACTGGCAACTCCGAATAAGAGCGATCGGTAAGCTTTGACTGCCTTTAAGTTTAAAAATGTTTGTAGTGAGTACAGGATATTAATCAGGATTTGCTAATAATATTTTTTGGGGAAAACGAACCGCGAAGACGCGAAGGACGCGAAGAAAGAGAAAGAAGAGAGAGAGTTTAGGTCGAAAGCGGGAACTGTTTGCTGATGTTCCATCGGCTGCCGTTATGAAGCAGCAAGGTTAACGCCGAAGCGGTAAACTGAAAGTGGAGCGATCGCCCGGAGAATTCCAACCAAGCCGTTTGAAAATTCTCTTTAGTTAAATCGCGAAAGGCTACTGTCATGTGCGGTACAAATGGGCGACTTTGAGAAACTCGATCGACTATTCCCAAATTTGCCTCCATATAACTCATCAAATCTTTGTGAATCTCCAGCAATTCGGGTGATTTGACAACATCAACGTAAATGACGCGGGGCGCGAAAGCAGCAAAACCGGATAGAGTAACGGGAATGGGCAGCCGATTTGCAGAAAACTCTTTCAAACTTTCCTCTAATTTGGGAACATCCTCCGCTAACGAGTGAAAAGGAGGTTGCAGCGTGATGTGCGGCGGCGAATTCAAAGCACCGCGGCTGTTGTAGTGTTCCGCAAAATACCGTTGAATCTCAGTAATCTGCTGTTCAATATCGGGAGGCGGCACTAGGGCAATAAAAAATCGCTGTTTTGACTGGTTCATGGGATAACATCGCAGTTAACAAAGGATGGTGCAAAATGGAATATAGAGCATTTGCCCTAGATCCCATTGCCGATCGCCCATTCCCAATCTAAAATATAAAATCTAAAATCCCAAATAAAAATGCCTTGGTTTGTCAAAATTGAGCAAGGAATTGTCGAAAAGCCTGTCTTTGACCAATACGTGCCAGCTCACAGAGCTTATGTCCGAGAGTTGATTTCTAAAGGACACCGAGCGAAAACTGGCTACTGGGGGCGACGGGGCGGCGGTATGTTGCTGTTTGAGGCTGGTTCGATGGATGAGGCAAAGGCGATCGTCGCTGAAGACCCGCTGGTGAAGAACGGTTGCGTTATTTATGAAATTTATCACTGGTGTGTGGTTGAAGAATAAATAACTGTGTTATACTCATTTATGAACTGGACCCACGCGATTCCAACGCCCAAATCTTGTCAGGACCGGAAGGTAGCAGCAACACGGGATGCTTGTAATAGGCGTGGTCTCCGGTTCACCCAGTTTTATGAGGTGTAGCTCCTATGCCTGGTTTCGGAGATATTTTACAAAAAGCAGTTTACCTTGGTGTCGGGCTAGCTTCCTACGCTGGTGAAAAAGCTGGCAGCAAGTTAACTGAATTACGCACTGAAGCCCAAAAGCTGGCAGACGAATTAGTCAAGCGTGGCGAGATGTCAACGGAAGAAGCTCGTCGCTTTGTTGATGACATGGTGCAACAGGCTCAGCAGCAGCAGCCCGTAGCATCGGCTGGGAACGAAAAACCCGCTGAACCTCGACGGATTGAAATTATTTCTGAGGAAGAAGATGTCTCGGCAAAAGATGCTAAAGAGACAGGCGGTGTAGACAAGCTCCGCGAACAGGTGCAGAATTTACAAGAGGAATTGCGGCGGCTGAAGCGAGATTAAACTCAAAAAAGCTCGCTCAGCAAACCATGAAGGGAACTCAGGATAATACTCTTGAGTTCCCTTTTTGAATATCTGCTCTGTTAAACTTGACCGGATATCAGGCAATAGGTAATAGAATTGAAAGTAGGTGCAAGCACTTCACATGAGGCTGGCTGCACTTGTCTGTAAAATATTTTGTAATAGCCAACTGTCAAATTCATGGAAGATTGGTCTAAAGATTTTTTTGGAGCAATGGAAAATGCTGTTTCTGAAGTAGAGCATTTTTTCAGCGAAATGGGCGAAGAGTTTGTCGAAATGCTGGACGTTTTGGCAAAAATGTCGGAAGAGTTTACAGAACAAGTACAAAATAATCTGATTAACGACATTGACGGTTATTTCAATGAATTTGACGGTTTATTGAATGAATTTATCGAACCGATAATTGAAATTTACCGCGACTTCGACCCGCAATTTGATGAGATAGATTTGTCGATGGTTACTTATGTAGACCCTTCGCCGACGCAGCAGCCGGCTTGTCGCGGTTGTCGCAACTATCACGGTCAAGTTTACGGGGGAAATTTGTTGGTTTGTGCGATGCACCCTACTGGTGTGGAATCGGAGAGTTGTGCTGATTGGGAAACAGACGGCGATGCAGATTTTTAATTGCGGAGTTGAGTTGTTGAGGGGTTAATGGCTTATGGTAACGTCAATTCAGTCTCCGTCAAAGATTTCTCTGGAAGAGTTTCTGCTATTGCCAGAGACTAAGCCGGCTAGCGAGTATGTTGACGGTCAAATTTATCAAAAAGCTATGCCCCAAGGAAAACACAGTACATTACAATCCGAGTTTCTATCTGTGATTAATCGAGTTGGCAAGCCGCAGAAATTAGCTTATGCGTTTCCAGAATTGCGCTGCACTTTTGGGGGACGTTCTATTGTTCCAGACATAGCAGTGTTCGAGTGGGCTCGCATTCCTCTAGATGCTGACGGAGAAATTGCAAATAGGTTTGAAATTGTACCGGATTGGACAATTGAGATTTTATCGCCGGATCAAAATCCAACTCGGGTCATTAATAATATTTTGTTTTGCTTAAATCACAATGCTAAACTGGGTTGGTTGATTGACCCGGCAGAAAAATTAGTTCTTGTTTTTAAACCGCAGCAGCAACCAGAGGCGAAAGAGAATCAGGATATTTTACCTGTGCTCGATGTGCTGTCAGGTTTGCAACTGTCGGCGGCGGATTTGTTTGGGCTGTTAAGTTTCGATCGCCCGTGAGTTACAGTTGAGTATAGGGAATTTTGCATCTAACCACATTTAAAGGTGAATCGCTCAACGGCTAATAATTCGCAATTTGGGTTTCCGAAAATGCCGCCATCGCTGCAATTGCGACAGTATCAGCGACTGGCGGTTGCTAATTGGTTTGCGAATCAGGGACGCGGTACGTTGAAGATGGCGACGGGTAGCGGCAAGACGATTACTGCACTGGCGATCGCCACTGAATTATACAATAAAATTAACCTGCAAGTCCTGCTCGTAATTTGCCCTTACTGCCACCTAGTGAATCAGTGGGCGCGCGAATCGGAGAAATTTGGTTTAAAACCTATTTTGGCTTTTGATAGCGCCCGCAGTTGGCAGAATAAGCTGGCTGCGGGTTTGTATGAAGTGCGATCTGGCGATCGAGCATTTCTCACAATCATCACTACCAATGCTACCTTAATGGGAGATAGTTTGCGATCGCAACTGCGCTATTTCCCAGAAAAAACCCTGATTATTGGAGACGAAGTTCACAACTTAGGCGCGCCCCGTTTAGGAGAAAGTTTGCCGCGCAATATTGGACTGCGACTCGCCCTTTCCGCCACCCCAGAAAGGCATTTCGACGAACAAGGAACCGAAGCTATTTTAGATTATTTCGGCCCTGTTTTGCAGCCGGAACTCACTTTAGCCGACGCCATCCGCCAAAAAGCATTAGTACATTATTTATACTATCCAATTTTAGTAGAATTGACCGAAGCCGAAACCCGCAAGTATTCCCGCTTAACTCAAAAGATTGGCTGGGCGCTTTGGGGCGATGAAAAAGTAGAAGAAAACGATGCTTTAACGACTTTATTAATGCAGCGAGCTCGGTTGATTGGAGCGGCGGCTAATAAATTAACAGCGTTGCGAGAATTAATGATTCACCGTCTCGATACAGCCCACACTTTATTTTACTGCGGCGACGGTGCTATCGAAGGAAGTGCGCGCCGAAATAACAACCGCCAACTAACAGAAACCGCTAAGTTATTGGGTTCAGAATTAGGCTACCGAGTTAACACTTATACGGCGGCAACTCCTTTAGCAGAAAGAGAACGCTTGCGCCAGCAATTTGAGAGTGGAGAATTGCAAGGTTTGGTAGCGATTCGGTGTTTGGATGAAGGCGTGGATATTCCGGCCATTCGCAATGCTGTAATTTTAGCAAGCAGCAGCAATCCGCGCCAGTTTATTCAGCGCCGGGGACGCATTTTGCGGCCGCATCCGGGGAAGGAAAGGGCAACTTTATTTGACATGATAGTTTTGCCTCCAGATTTGGGTCGGGAAACCTTAGAAGTCGAGCGCAATTTGCTGCGAAAAGAGTTGAAGCGGTTCTTGGAATTTGCCGATTTAGCTGACAATGCTGGGGAAGCTAGAGTGAAATTGCTGCAACTTCAGAAGCGTTACGGGCTATTAGACATTTGACATTTATTAAGGTTCGGTTTATGTTTGAGAATAGAGAATTATTTGAGCGCCGTTTGAGTTGCTAGTTTTTAATATTTGAAAAAAAAATGACTGAAAATCTGAATGAAAATCTGATTATGGCATTTAGATATGAAGATAGTGCGATCGCAGCCTTACCGACAAGCATTTTAGCAGAAAAACGTTCTTCTTATCAAACTCATCAGGAATTCAGCGACGTACAGCAACCAATTACTAGCGCGCCGCCGGAAGTGCGACAAATTATTGAGCGCGTATTGGAAATTGAAAAAGATAAGTTGTACATGAGAGCTCCCCGCCACATTAACGATGACATTTTAAAAATCATTAAGGAAGCAATTGTATGAAGTTAATCTCAATTACTCTGTGCAACTTTCGTCAATTTTACGGCAAAAGCCCCGAAATTAAACTAGCTTGGGGTAGGCAAAATATTACAGTAATTCACGGTAATAACGGCGCTGGAAAAACGGCTTTGATGAACGCCTTTACGTGGGTACTTTACGGACAATTTAGCGCGGCTTTTGCGGCGGAAGAACAATTAGTAAACAAGCGCGCTCTGGCTGAGGCTGAAATGGGAAAAGCCGTAGGTTGTTGGGCGGAAATTGTGTTTGAACACGACAGCACGCGCTACCAAGCAAAACGCATATGTCGTGCTTATAAAAGTGAAAATACTGTAGAACATGGCAAGGCTGAATTGTTTCTGAATGTAGCAAAAGATAACGGTCTCTGGCTGAAGCCGGATCAGCATCCTGATGATATTATCGGGCGGATTTTGCCGGAAAGTTTACATAAATATTTCTTTTTTGATGGGGAGCGAATCGAGCAAATTGTCCGCTATGACAAGAAGGCAGAAATTGCGGAAGCTACTAAGGAGTTGCTGGGGGTGGAAGTCTTGAATCGATCGATCCGGCATTTACTAGAAGCAAAAAAATCTCTAGAGACAGATTTAAATATAATTGGTAATGCTGAAACCAAGAAACTTTTAAAAGATAAGCAAAAAATTGAGCAAGAAGCTGAGCAACTTTCGAGCAGACAAGTAGAAATAGAGCGGGAATTAGCCAACCAAGGGGAGTTAAAAAAAGCCGTTAATGGTAACTTGTTGGAACTGAGCGGTGCTGCCGATTTGCAAAAGTTGCGAGACGAATTGGAAATGCAGAAAAATTTATTGAAGCAACAAATTGTCCAGGCTACAGAGGCTCTAAAACGAGCAATTTCTGTGCGCGGTTACGCGGTGTTTCTGTCAGATGCGGCGGCAGAATTTGAAGTAATAGTAGGAGGTTTGCGGGAAAAAGGCGAGTTGCTTTCGGGGATTCAGCGGCCATTTTTGGAAGAGTTATTAGCGCAGCAGCGGTGTATTTGCGGTGCGGAATTAGTGGAGGGTTCTGAATCTCGCCAACAGGTTAGCGGTTGGATGGATAAGGCGGGTGTTGGGGATGTGGAAGAAACAACTATTCGGATTAGCGATCGCGTAAATGAAATTGATAGACAAGTGACTGATTTTTGGGAGGAAATTGACCGACAGCAAGGCAATATCAGCCGTGACAGAACCGAACTTTCTCGGGTGGAAAATCAGCTAGACGATATTCACAACAAGCTGCGAAATTTTCCTGACGGCGATGTCAGCCGCTTGCAAAAGCGCTTGGATGAAATTGATGCCAAAATTGGCGATTTGCACCGGGAAACAGGCTCTAACCAGCAGCAGATTGAGAGTTTGAAGGCGTCGATCGCGAATCTGGACAAGCAAATCGACAAGCAGCAACTGAACGAGCAAAGGCAAGTATTAGCCCAGCGCCGGATTGCTGCGACTCAGGATGCGATCGATCGCCTAACTGAAGTGCGATCGCGCTTAGAAAAACAGTTTTGTTCTCAGTTGGAAAAGCGGGTGCAAGATATTTTCAGTCAAATTTCTTTTACTCCTTATATCCCCAAGTTGAGCGATAAATACGAACTGACGCTAGTAGAAAATACGGCGGGACAAGAATCTTTAGTTGCCGCTTCTACAGGAGAAAATCAAATTCTCAGTCTATCGTTTATCGGCGGAATTATTGAGGGCGTGCGTGAGTGGAGTCAAAAAAATACTTTGATGGGCCCGGATAGCAGTACCTTTCCAATTGTAATGGATTCTCCCTTTGGCAGTTTGGACGAGATTTATCGCAAGCAAATCGCCAATAAGCTGCCGAAGTTGGCGAATCAATTAGTAGTTTTGGTAACAAAAACTCAGTGGCGCGGAGAAGTTGCTCAAGAGATGGAAAGTTGCACCGGGAGGGAATACGTGCTGGTGTACAATTCTCCGAAAGCTGATTGCGAAGAAGATGCGATCGAACTGGGCGGGACGCGCTATCCTTTAGTTAGGCGCAGTCCAAATGAATTTGAATATACAGAAATTGTAGAGGTGGATTATGGCTTCTAATTCGGCAATTACGCAGGTTTTGGAAACGGATATTTGGGTGAAGGCGACGTGGGAAGAGTTTCTAAATTTTGCTGAGGATTCAGCATGGGAAAAGGGCAAGTTTTATTATTATCAAGGACACATGAGGGTAGAAATGTCACCAGTAGGACCATTGCACGGGCGTCAAAATTCAATTATGGCCTGTGTAGTTATTCTGTTTGCAACATTGAGAAATATCCGAGTAGTTCAGTTTACTAACACCAGTTTTCGCAAAGCAGGTATCGGCGAGTTTCAACCTGATTTAGCTTACTACATTGGTTCAGATTTAAGAGTGCCTCCTGATGATAGCAATTCTGCTGTTGATTTAAATCAATACGATCCGCCTAATTTGATAGTGGAAATTGGGGCGTCTTCTTTTAATGATGATTTAGGCGGCAAGCGGTTGCTTTACGAAGATGCAGGAATAAGTGAATATTGGGTTGAACGTGCAAACACGCGGGAGGTTTTTGCCTTTGCGATTAATGGCGGAGGTAGCGGGAGAATTCAAGAGTCGCGGGTTTTACCGGGGCTGGAAATCCGGTTAGTTGAGGAAGCTTTGAACCGGAGTCAAACAGAAGATGACGGGGAAATTAATCGCTGGTTGATTCAAACTTTTAGTCAAGGTTGAAGGGAGTTTGACGTGGAAAAAGAGTATCATAAATTGGTGCGCGATCGCATTCCTGAAATTATTCGCCAAAGTGGGAATGAATGCGAGGTTGTAATTTTGTCTGAGGCAGAATACCGTCAAGCTTTGCGGCAGAAATTGATTGAAGAAGCGGGGGAAGCGGCGGCGGCTGATGAGGAAGATTTGGTGGCGGAATTGGCGGATTTGTATGAGGTGATAGATGCGGTGATGGCGAGTTTTGGCATTTCGGGCGATCGACTTTTGGCCGAACAAATGAAGCGGCGGGAAGCAAGAGGAGGTTTTGCACAAAAAATTATGTTATTGCGGACATTCTGAAAATTATCTGCGTTAATCTGTGTTTATCTGCCTCTAATCTGCGGTTACTCTATCAATCAAATTACTCAGTTAAAAAGTACATATTAATCCCAATGGGTGCTAACAAAATTAGAATTGCTAAAGATAAAGCCGAGTTAGTCAAATCATTAACTTTATCGGATAACAACTCCGCGCCATTTCAGACTTACGCCGATGTCATTGCGTTTGCCGCAGCGTTGGGAAATCAGCGGAAAAAACGATCGCCTTTGGGGGAAATTTCTAAACGAGAACCGGGTGCGATCGATGTTGATATCTTTGTATCGAGGGGTTACGATATGGCGATTAAGTTAATTGCGATCGCCGAAACCAAAAATCCTCAAATTCTCTCCCATCTCGACGAAAAATTGGAAGCAGAACGCTTGCAAATTTTTGAAGAATATGCTAATGGTGGACTGGAAATTTTGCGCGAAGAGTTGCGGGGTGCGGCGGATTATACCGATCGCCTTTTGTTGGTTTTGATCTCTGAAAGAGACAACCAACATCGGTCAAATGAAGAATTCGATTTAAGCAAGTTTTTATTTTAATAGGTTCCCAATGAAGCACATCCCAAAAGATATAATCAAGAGATGCTTAAATAAATCAGCAAATTTTCTTGCTTACAGTTACTCAGCATTTATTATCTGCTATTTCATTCTCAACCTAATCTTTTGGGATAGACTGTCGATTATTGCCTTAATTACCACTTTTATTCCCTTAATTTTCTTCCCTACTTTCCTGCTTCCCCTCATCGGATTGTTAATTATAAAAAAAAGATGGTTCACTATTATTTCGGCGATCGCGTGCATTCTTCTAATAAGTTGGCTGCACGTCAAATACTTTTCTCCCGCACCCATCAACATCACAAATTCGCAGCCCAGCATCAAAATTTTATCCCATAACGTCAGTTGGTATAAAACTCAGTCACCTACTTTATTTAAACTGATTGACCAGCAAAAACCCGATATTATCTTTTTACAAGAAATGGTTCAAACACCTACCCAAAGAGCTTTTCCTTGGTTAAAAGCAGACTACCCGTATCAAATTGGCACTCACTCTGTAGGAATTTTCAGTAAATATCCAATTGTATCTAGCGAAATACTGCATTTAGCAGGCCATCCAGAAAAGCAGCAGCGGGCCATTATTAAATTTAACGAACAAGAAGTAGTGATTTATAATATGCAAGCTACCGGGCCGTGGTTGAAAATATCTAAAAAATGGCGTTTTTTAAAAATTCCAGTTTACATATATGGCAACCGATCGCCTGAAATTCAAGACTTAGTGCAGCGAGTTGAGCGAGAAACTCTGCCAGTAATTGTCGCGGGCGATTTTAATATGACAGACGAAACCCAAGACTATGACAGGGTGCAGAAAGTCATGCAAGATTCTTTCCGAAAAGCTGGATTTGGGTTTGGTTTTACCTGGCCTCACGGTTGGGAACTTAAATTCTTGGTAAAAAGGTCGAATTGGAGATTAAATTATCCCGTTTTCCGGATTGATTATATTTGGTATTCAAAGCATTGGGGTGCTAAATCGAGTTCGGTTTTGGAGGCAACCGAGTCCGATCATTTGCCTGTAGGAGCAGAACTTATTTTGTTAAAGGAAGCCAGATTGTGAGAATTGGTCTATACTATTAAAAGCCAGAGGCAAACCCCATGCAAATTACCCTCACCATCCCCGATCACTTAGAACAGCAGCTTCTTCAGAAAGCTAGCCAACTTAACTTGCCGATCGAAACCCTGATTTTGCAATCCCTGGGTCAACTATTTCAAGAAGACGAAGACGAGCTATCTAAAGAAGAGATCCTCAACAGCCTCCGGATTGCGCTTCAGGAAGTAGAAGACGGCAAAGTTCACCCGATCGCAGAACTTTGGGATGGTATTGATGTCTGAACCACCCAGCATCCAGGTTCTGTTTGCAGATCAATTCAAGCGCCAACTCCGAACCCTCGCCAAACGCTATCGCCAAATTCAAACCGACTTGCAACCTCTCCTACAGCAGTTGCAAGCAGGCGAATGTCCAGGCGATCGCATTTCCGGTACGGGCTACACCGTATTCAAAGTAAGAGCCAAAAACAGCGACATCAGTAAAGGAAAAAGTGGAGGCTATCGCATTATTTATCAAGTCACATCAACCACTTGTTTCATCTTGCTCATCATCTATGCCAAATCTGACCAAGAAACGGTCGCCCTTGAAGAAATCAATGACATTATCGATAGCTTCCGCAATCAGCAACAATCCTAATCAAGAAATAACGTTAACTAGGATCAAATTTTAGGGATCGCGCTTTAAAATTTTCGTAGATTTCAATCCCTGACTTCGGCCGCTATCAGCATAGAAACTTAGCTCAGCACTGGTGGCAATCCTACCTCTTGCGGCTGCACAAACCTGCCATTAAAACTAATAGCTTTATCCTCAAAAGTCCTCGCTTCCGCTACCGCTTGCCGCAAATGAGCTCGCTCCATATCGTCCTGAATTCCCCCCACCAAATATACAATTAACTTCGTCGCTAAATCCTTTCCAGAAACTAGCACTCGCTTTTTGTTCGGATCGTACAAAATCCCGTACCACGCAGACTCAGGATTGTCCATGTGGCTAAATCCTTCATCCACATCGAATCTGCGGAGTTTGTCGAAAATAGATTTCAGGGAAAGTTTCTTTCTAAATACTAGAATTCCCAAAGCATTAGCTAAAGCAATTTGACCGACTGGACGGAACAAAATATTTCCCTCGCCCCCTGGCTTTTCAAAACTAAATCGGCGCAATTCCGCCGTTTCTTCGCCGCTTTCAATTCTTTGATAGCTGGGCAAAGTTGCTAAATGATCGAACAATTTTTTAAACTCTTCAATTCCCTCTTTTAGTTCTTCATCTTCGGGACGCATGGGAATTAAACCTTTTCGTTCCGGCTTCCAATGGGGGAATTTGTATTCTAAATACCGTTCCGACATATCTTGCAGCGCTTGCAATGTGGTTAAGACAGTTGATTTTGCTGCGACTGTGGCGCTGTCCCAATTGACGCGGGGGTTTCTGTCATCTTGTTCTTTTAATAAGGGATGGGTGACGGCAATTTTTCGGGCCGCGATCGCAAATCCGTTGTCCTCGTTCAATAATGCTAGCTGTCCCTGACTCAGCGTTACGGCCATTAGGTTAACGTGCACAAAGATCGATCGCACGCGCCGTTGTGCTTGCTGTCGCGTTTCCCCCGCTACCGCCGCCGGGATAAACTCAATCCCGATTTTTTCGTGAGCTAATTTATACACTGTTTCGGGGTCGATTTGATACTCTTCTGCTAAATCTTCCAGAGTAATGGCAGCGCCGACAGGTTTTTTATTTTTGTTGTATCTTTGCAGGATTCCGGTTTTAATTAAACTCATTAAACCTTGAACTCCCATCAGCCGATGCTGGCCGTCTAAGGCAAAAATCGAGAGTTCTTTAGAAACATTCAAAAGCCCTAAATTCTCGTTTTTATCAAAGGATGTAAATTCAGTGGCGGATTTGGTTGCTACGCCATTTTTATCCCATTCCTCGGCTAGAGGATTGTCTACCCACGGGGGACTGACGACTACTAAGACTGCGGGGAATTTGTGCGATTTTCTGGCTGCTAAATATTGAGTTAAGGCGGCTTGGCGCGACCAATCTAAGGGACGCTGGATAATTTCGTCAATGGTTTCGTCGTCGCGGACGATATTGTTGGTTTGGAGGTCGAATTTTTGGCGAAAAAGCGGCATTTGCGAGGCGAAACGGACGCGAGAGTCTAACCATTCTAGGGTGACTGAACCGATGTATGCTTCGCTGTTTCCCATCTGGGTTTTTTGTACGAAAATGCGATCGTCCTTTCCTAAATAATTATCTAATAAAAGTGCGATTTCCTGTCTGTCGCTATTTTCTTTTTCTAAAATTTTGCTAGCGAGGTCATCCGCTGGGTTGGTTGTCATCGGCGGTTTTTATATAAGTATGCTATTTTTTCAAAAAATATCATACATTAAAGTTTATGTCAACACTTGTTTTTAAAAAAACATTGTGAAATACTTAAATTATCCCCTAATAGCCCACCTTTTAGCCATAAGTTAGCAAAAAGTCAATAAGTATTAATACTTGATTTTCATGCCCCATGCCCCATGCCCCATGCCCCATGCCCCATGCCCCATGCCCCATTCCCCATTCCCAATGCCCCATTCTAAAATATGTCTACTCCTTCCTTTGAATACATTTTGCCGGTGATCCGGGGAATTCAAGCGGGCCGCGAATATTACGTGTCGATGTGTCCGGTGCGTTTTTTGCCGAAATTGTTTCCCTTTGAATCTGAAGATTTGCCGCCGTCTATGCGGGCGAAACGCGCGCTTAACAAAGCTAGGATTCCCGAAATTGCTGATTATTTTGTTAAGAATCCTACAAATTATACTTGTGGGGCTATTGCTGCTTCGATTGATGCGGATATTACTTTTGAAGCAGTGGGAAATGAGGCCGAAGAACGGAAAATCGGTCGCTTGCGGGTGCCGATGGATGCTAAGTTTACTATTAATGACGGACAGCATCGCCGGGCAGCTTTTGAGATGGCTTTGAGGGAAAATCCGCAGTTGGGATATGAGACGGTGGCGCTGATTTTGTTTCTCGATATTGGGTTGGAAAAATCGCAGCAGATGTTTGCTGATTTGAATAATTTTCAAGTTCCTTTGGAGGCGTCGCTAAGTGTACTTTACAACCACCGGGACGATCGCGCTTTTGTGGTGAAGGCTGTTGTTAAGCAGGTTGAGGTTTTCCGCTGTTTGACTGAGATGGAGAGGGGGAGTTTGAACGGGCGATCGCACAAGTTGTTTGCGCTGAGTGCGATCGATCGTGCGATCGTGGCTTTGCTGTCTAATATTCACGGCAGCGAACAGGCAAAACCCTCTGGTTCTCGCGCCAAAAAAGAACAGAAAGAGGAAGAACTCGCTCAAAAAATACAACTGGCGGTTAGTTATTGGAATGCGGTTTGCAATTTTATTCCAGATTGGCAATTAGTTCTGCACAAGCAAGTGGCGGCGGGGGAAATGCGCCGGGATTGCGTGCACTGTCACAGTGTTGTGCTTGAGAGTTTGGGGGAAGTTGGGGCGGCTTTGCGATCGGTTTTTCCTGAGAGTTGGGAGGAACGTTTGAGCCTTTTGCAGCAGGTTGATTGGTCGATTTCTAATCCTGATTGGGAGGGAGGGATTTTGTTGAAAGGGGGGATTTCTAAGTCGAGGGCGAGTGTTAGTTGGATGACTGATTATTTGAAAAAGCGGTTGGGTTTGGAAACCGCAGATGCACGCGGACAGTGATATAATTATCTCCTGTTTAGGCTATAAAATTACTTTTTAGTCTGCTGACACTGCTTAAATTGTCTAGTTTCTGCGTTATGGTTGTGCCTTGCGGTGCTTAACTTTTTGTGGAAAAGAGTGTAAAATTTTAGATGGGATTGTATTTAATCATAGCGGGAGGAGGAAATGACTACAGGAGAAGAGTCCGAAAATAAGAACCTAGCGTACTATCGACAACGTTTTGCCGCTCTTAATGTAAGTAATACACGCCAACGTGGTAAAGCTAATCATAAGCCAATATTACTATTGTCAATCATCGATCTAATTGCTCAAGGAATAATTAGAGATAATAAAATTTATGTTTCCGACGACTTGATTAAAACATTTAACAAATATTGGGATATCTTAGGTTCAGAATCTCACAATCGTGGTTTGTACTATCCATTTTGGCATTTGGAAGGCGATGGTTTCTGGCATAAAACATTAAAATCTGGATTTAATGGTTCAAAGCCTAAAACAACTAACAAGCTAAGAGAAGCTGTAGAATACGCTAGTTGGGATAGTGAATTATTCGATTTGCTTCAAGACCAAAATTCTAGAGCGGAATTAATAGATACACTGATTGCGACATGGTTTTCATTAAATAGGGACGATCTTGGAGATATTTTGCAAGTTAATCAAGACTTTGAAAAAGTTGCTGAGACAGAAAGAGAACTATCAGACTCAGCAGGAGTTTTGGACGGACAACCGAGATTTTATTTAACCAAATCTGCTGTTAGAAATGCTTTTTTCAGGAAAGCAGTAGTACATACCTATGATTACAAGTGTGCATTTTGTCGATTGAAAGTCGTGAGGAATATAACTCAAAATATTGTAGATGGCTCACACATTAAGCCGTTTTCAAAGTTTTATGATAATCAAATTAATAATGGGATATCATTGTGTAAAAATCATCATTGGGCTTTTGACCAGGGTTGGTTTGCTATAGATGGTAATTACAGAATTATCGTCGCTGATGACTTAGAAGAGGAATCCCCCAATGCCAGATGTATGAAAGATTTTCATAGTGAAACTATTCTCCTGCCGGCTTCAGACCAAGATTTACCAAGACTTGAATCGCTAGAATGGCATCGGCTGAATGTATTTAGAGCTTAATTAACTAACTGAGGTTAAAGACATGACAGAAACAATGAAAATACCACTCTTTCCACCCCGTAGTGTTAGTGAGTTAGTGGCAGAAATCGAAAAATTAAGTAAAGAAATTAAAGAGTTATATTGCTTAGATGACATACCTTGGGTTTTAGGATATTCCGGCGGAAAAGACAGCACTACGGTAGTGCAGCTTATCTGGTATGCGATAGCAGAATTACCACCTGAAAAAAGAACGAAAAAAATCTATGTAATCACAACAGATACACTTGTAGAGAACCCGATAGTTTCTACTTGGGTACGTCAGTCATTAAAACAGATGAAGTCTGCTGCTATAGAGCAACAGCTACCAATAGAACCTTATATGCTTTATCCAGACGTCAAAGATACTTTCTGGGTAAACTTGATGGGAAAAGGCTACCCAGCACCGAGACATGGATTTCGCTGGTGTACTGAACGCCTGAAAATCCTTCCTTCTAATCGGTTTGTTCGTGATATGGTGAGAATCAATGGAGAAGTGATTCTGATATTGGGTACTCGCAAAGCTGAAAGCATTAAACGCGCGGTTTCAATGGAAAAACATGAAATAGGTCGCATGAGTGACCGTCTAAATAATAATTCTAGTTCCATTAAATCTCTGCTTTATCAGAGTCCTAGTCTGCCTAATTCCCTAATTTATAGTCCGATAGAAGATTGGCGAACTGATGAAGTCTGGATTTATCTAAACCAGTGGGCTAATCCTTGGCAAAATAGCAACAAAGATTTATTTACCATGTATCGAGGTGCAACCGCCGACAATGAATGTCCTTTAGTTGTCGATACTTCTACCCCTAGCTGCGGCAGTTCTCGCTTTGGCTGCTGGGTTTGCACAATGGTAAGCCAAGATAAATCTATGGAGGCAATGATTCAAAACGATGAAGAAAAAGAATGGATGCAACCTCTCCTCGATATCCGCAACGAATTAGACATTAAAAACGATCGCGATAAAAGAGACTTCCGCCGCATCTACGGTAGAGTAGAACTGTTTGAACGCAACATGGGCGACGACACAACCTCCGTCGAACCCATCCCAGGGCCCTACACCAAATTCTGGCGAGAACACTGGCTGAGACGAGTCTTGGAAGCACAAACCCACATCCGCAAAACCGCACCCCTAGAAATGCGCGATATCACCTTAATTACCCCAGAAGAACTTAGCGAAATCCGCCGAATTTGGCTGGAAGAAAAGCATGAATTTGACGACTCTTTGCCCCGGATTTACGAAGAAGTCACAGGCGAACCTTTTGAAGATTCCCGTCCCGCCGCCGAAAGAAAACTCCTCGGTAGCGATGAATGGGCTGTAATCGAAGAGATTTGCAGCGAGGACAAAATGCACCTCGAATTGATGGCAAAACTCCTTGATACAGAACGCCAATACTACACTAAACCCCGCCGTACAGGCATTTACGCCGATTTGGACAAATGCTTTGAAACCAGTTCGCGATCGAAGGAAGAAGCGATTGGCAACGCCCACTATCAACGCAATTTAAAAAAAGCGGTGGAAGATATTAAAGCAAATCCGACCGAAAACATTCAGCAATTCAAAGATGCGATCGCCCAAACCAACAGTTCCGCCAAAAACGATACCGTTGATATTGCCAAACTTAAAGAAGAACTCGAAAGCAACAGCAATCAAAGCAGACAGCTATCTTGGGCGGATATTAAATTTTCACCGCCCAATTCAGGAGAGGAAAAACCTAGCGATTAGCACGCGCTAGCCTGCGGTTAAACCCAAACTTGTTGACAGCCACCCCGCCGAGCGATCGGATACAATAGGCTGTCAACTAACCTCATTATTACCCAAGCCTCATCGTTT
Organism: Microcoleus sp. D2_18a_D3; assembly: GCF_036702455.1. Classification (NCBI taxonomy): domain Bacteria; kingdom Bacillati; phylum Cyanobacteriota; class Cyanophyceae; order Oscillatoriales; family Microcoleaceae; genus Microcoleus; species Microcoleus sp. D2_18a_D3. Next base: position 19,015 of record NZ_JAUBTK010000062.1, on the reverse strand, counting down.
AAATTACAAAATTTTTACGACCATGATTAATCCTAATATTCCCCATCAGGATATTACATACAGCATCATCGGCTGTGCAATGAGAGTACACCGAAGGACGCAAAAAGGTTTAAGAGAAAAACATTACCAAAGAGCCTTTGATGCAGAAATGATTGAATCCGGTTTAACAACAGAAATGGAGTATCCCAGACAAATTTACGACGGTGAAGTTTGGATGGGAATCCTCTATCTAGACCATTGGGTGAATCAAGGTATTGTAGTAGAGGATAAAGCCGTAAATTATCCAATGACCGATAAAGATAAAGCTCAAATAATAGCTTACGTAGCAGCTACAGGAGCCCAAGTAGGTTTATTTATAAACTTTGGACGCAGCAAATTAGAATATCACCGCATCCTCCCACCAAAATCTGTACAAGGTTGGCAGAAACACATTCAACCATACTTGTGGACCCCGAAAACAAGTGGCAGGGGTTGGACAAGAGGAAGTTCAGGAACCTATGAAGAAACAGATGCGGAACTCCCCTTACCTCCCAGCATTAGACCTCAGAACCAGGAGGAAGATGCAACCGATGTGATTGATTGGTAGCCAAGGGGGGGAAAGATTAGCAACGGATTTTGTAACGGATGTAACGGATGATTAGTGGCTGATTAATTATCAAATCAAATCCCTTCCTAATATTTTCCCACCAACCAGCAACCCATCCGTTAAATCCGTTACAAAATCCGCTGCCGAACCGCCCCCCCACCAACCACCCATCCGTTAAATCCGTTACAAAATCCGCTGCCGAACCGCCGCCCCCACCAACCATCCATCCGTTAAATCCGTTACAAAATCCGCTGCCGAACCGCCCCCCCACCAACCAACCACATCTACATCTACAATGCAATTCCTCGAACTCGTCCTCAAAAACTTCGGCCCCTATGCAGGCACCCAAACCATCAATCTCCGCCCCGAAAAAGACGGAAATCCCTGCCCAGTCATTTTATTTGGCGGCATGAATGGCGGCGGCAAAACCACCCTCATGGACGCCATTCGCCTCGCCCTCTACGGTGGCCGCGCCCAATGTTCCACCAGAGGCAATTTAAGCTACAGCGACTTTCTCAATCAATGCGTCAACCGCCACACACCCCCATTAGAAGATACCCGCGTCGAACTAACATTTGAACAAGTCCAAGACGACAAATTAACTCAATTCAAAATAGTTAGATACTGGAAAAAATTAGATATCAAAGACAACCTAAGCATTCTCATATACAGCGAAATTGTCAGCGATTGGTGGTCGGACAAAGCAATTACTAACACCTGGGACGAATACATCGAAACCCTTTTGCCAGTCGGAATATCCAACCTATTTCTGTTTGACGGCGAACAAGTAAAAGAACTCGCCGAACTCGAAACACCGCCAGAGTTTGTCGTCGGGGCAATTAAATCTCTTTTAGGTTTAGAATTAGCAGAACGCCTCGCCGTCGATTTAGAAATATTAGCCGGCCGCAAGCGGAAAGAAATTGCTGGCAAAAAAGACTTGGCTGCTTTAGAGAAAATCGAAGAAAGTTTTAAGAAAATTACTGATGAAATAGACTTAGCTAAGCAAGAACAAGCCAGCTTTAAAAACGAGTTAGATAAAGCTCAAAAAAATCAGCAACAAGCATCAGAAAAGTTTATTTATGAAGGGGGAAAAATTGCCGCCGATCGCAGTCAACTAGACAGACAGCTAAACGACTACAGAAATCAGGCCGAAAAAACCCGTCAAGCCATGATGGAAGTAGCCTCAAATACGCTCCCACTAGCCTTAATTTCGCCCTTGCTAAGTGAAGCCAAAATTCAAGCAGAAACAGAAGCCACACAGCAGCAAGCAAAGATTGCCCAAAATGTTATCAAACAAAGAAGCGATCGCCTTCTCAACTATATCGCGGAAATCTCCTTAAATCCCCAACAAATAGATAAAATTCAAGACTTCATCCGCCAAGAAAACCAAGAACTCGAACAGCAAGCCGGAACAGACGCCCCGCCCTGGATGAACGCCGACAACAACAGCATCCAGCAACTAGAAAACCTCCTTAGCTACCAAATCAAAGCCCAGCAAATTCTAGCCCGCGACCAAATAGAAGAAATCAAAAGCATCGAAGCAGAAATCGACTTCACAGACAGACAACTCGCAGCCGCAGCTTCCCCCGAAGCCTACGAAAAACTAGAAGAAGAAGTCAGGAAAGCCCAAAAAGCAGTCGCTATCGCAGCCGCAGCCTTGGAATCAGCCAACCGCCGCGTCGATGAATTAGAGAGAGAATTAGCCAAAAACCAAAAAGAACTAGAAAACTACAGCAGCGAATACATCACCATCAGAAACAGCCAACACGTCATCGCTTCGATCGCCAAAGCCCAAGCCACCCTGAAACTATTTAAAGAAAAACTCACCCTCAAAAAACTCAACAAACTCGAAATAGAAATTACCGACTGTTTCCGCTACCTGTTGCACAAAACCGACCTCGTGCACAGAGTTGCGATCGACACTCAAACATTTAGCCTCTCCATTTACGATCCAGAAGGCAAACCGGTACCCAAACACCGACTTTCAGCCGGGGAAAAACAATTGCTGGCGATCGCCTTTTTGTGGGGATTGGCTAGAGTATCCGGGAGACAATTGCCAGTGGCGATCGACACTCCCTTGGGCCGCCTCGACTCCTCCCACAGAAACAACCTAGTCGAACGCTATTTCCCCTCGGCCAGCCACCAAGTCATCCTGCTTTCTACCGACACGGAAATTAGAAAAGTAGAATACGAAAAACTCCAAGAATTAGAGGCGATCGCCCACAGCTACCTCCTCAAATATGACTCCGCCAAACACCAAACCACCGTCGAAAAAGGTTACTTCTGGGAATAAAAATTCAGGCTAAAAAATAGCCGCAACCCCCTTGACTTTGCTGGGGAGTTGCGGTAGTATATATAGCATAATGGGATGGTTGCGAAAATTTTATTTTTGCCACCATCCAATTATTAAGGATAAATCCTACTAAAATAAGAATACCAAAAAAAACGGATTTAATCAAGTCGCGCCGTGTAAAAAAATGTTAATTATTTCGGGTTATCTAGAGGCTTTGCTTCCCCAACATTAACACATTTTACAATATACCAAACAATCTCAAACTCATGGAACCACCAGTTGATCGCATCTGCCTCTCCCAAACAGCCAAAGACCAACTATCTAAACTTAAACGATCGACCAAAATCGATCGGTGGAATATTCTATGCAGGTGGGGATTTTGCCGATCGCTCGCCGAGCCCAGCATCCCATCCCCAGTACCAATTCCCAGCGACAGCAACGTCGAATTAAGCTGGGATGTCTTCGGCGGCGACATGGCGGATATCTTGATAATGGCCCTCAAGCAGCGGTGTCACCAAGACAATTTAGGCACAGAAAAAGAAACTCTAGCCAAACAGTTTCGCCTGCACTTGCACCGAGGGATTGGTTATTTAGCCGGCGATCCGAATATTAAGAAAATCGAAGACTTGGTGGCGATCGCTTTATCGCCTGAAAAATTAAGAAATTAACTGATTGTTGACAGTTGACAGTTGACAGTTGACAGTTGACAGTTGTTATTGGTTGTTAGCAGGCCCAAGCGAGCAACAAATAAATAACCAATAACCAATAACCAATAACCAATGACTTCTTATTTCAGTAAAAGCGGGAAAAAATGACCTACGGGCCCTTGACCTTCCCCAATATCCAAAGCATATTTGAGAGCAGTAGTCACATAATCCTTAGCCAATGTCACCGCTGTAAACAAATCTTTCCCCAAAGCCAAATTAGCCGCGATCGCAGCACTCAAAGTACAACCAGTCCCGTGAGTATTCCCAGTATCAACATTTTCAGTCTTCAACACATCCAACCGCGTACCGTCAAACCAAACATCAATTCCCCGCAAATCCCCCTTCATCCCGCCGCCCTTCACCAAAACAGCTTTCGCGCCCAAACGATAAATCTGCTGCGCCGCCACCCGCATATCATCAACAGAATTAATCTGCAAACCGCTCAAAATCTGAGCCTCAAACCGATTCGGAGTCACGACAGCCGCCATTGGAATCAAAACATCCCGCAAAAAGGCGATCGCCCCCTCATCAATCAATCGATCGCCCGATCGTGAAACCATCACCGGATCGACAACCAAATTCCCTATTCCCAAAGCTTCCACCTGTGAAGCCACCGCCGCCATAATTTCCCGATTCAGCAGCATCCCAGTTTTCACAGCGTGCACCCCAATATCCCCAACCACCGCCTCAATTTGAGCCGCCACAGCCTCCGCAGACAAAGCATCAACTCGCATCACCCCCAAAGTATTTTGAGCCGTCACACAAGTCAAAGCACTCGTACCGTGTACGCAGTGAAACGCAAAAGTCCGCAAATCCGCCTGAATTCCGGCCCCGCCACCGCTATCAGAACCAGCCACAGTCAAAGCCACAGGAATCTTCGATTTAATCATCTTTTTTCAACCGCAGATAAACACAGACACATTCCAATAATATCTGGGTTCATCGTGGCACGGGCGTCCCGCCTGTGCTTCCCCGTGGCACGGGCGTCCCGCCTGTGCTTCCGAAGGGGTTAAATTCCCCAAACAAAATTAGCTATGATTAAACCAAATGTAAAGAATTATTGCAAACAACTGTGAAAGTCACCCGAATCGACCTCAACTCTTGGATTTTCCATATCTGTGGCCAAACCATCCTCGTCGATCCCTGGCTGGTCGATCCGCTCGTATTTTACGGTCAACCCTGGCTGTTCACCGCCTACCACAACACCCCCGTCGCCTTCACTCCCAGCACCTTACCGCCGATCGACCTGATCCTAATTTCCCAAGGATTAGACGACCACTGTCACAGACCAACACTCGAACAGCTCGATCGCACAATTCCCGCGATCGCCTCACCCACCGCCGCCAAAGTCCTCAGAAGTTTAGGCTACACTAATATCACATCTTTAGCAAATTGGCAAGAGTTAAATTTTAAAGAAAAGTTACAAATAACTGCCGTACCCGGAGCCGAAATCGGGCCGGGACAAGAAGAAAACGGCTACTTGCTCAAAGATTTAAGCAGCGGTGAGACACTTTATTACGAACCGCACTTACCACCATTAGAAAAAGTCAAACAGAAAATAGACACAGTAGACGTAGCGATCGCCCCAGTCATCGGTCAAATCTTCCCATTTCTCGGACAAGTCATCATCGGCCCTTCGGAAGCCCTCAGCCTCGCCCAAACACTCAAACCTCGGTTTTTCCTGCCTACAGCGGCGGGAGACATCCGAGCCACAGGCATTTTACCAATGTTAGTGCGATCGATCGGCAGCATCCCCGAATTTCGCGATTTGCTCGCAAAATCCGGCCTCTCCACCCAACTCCTCGAACCCGAACCAGGCCAAACCCTGGAAATTTTAGATTTTCGATTTTAGATTTTCGATTGGAGATTTTCGATTTTCTAGATTGGAGATTGGAGATTCAATCCCAAATCCCAAATTCCAAATCTAAAATCTAAAATCTAAAATCTAAAATCATCTTGGCGGGCGACGGTTACGCAAAAACTCAGGAATATCCAATCCCAAATCCTGTGGCGGTTTCGCTTTCGGATCGGGCGTCTGTTGAGCAGGAGTCACCGGCACAGTTGCAGCCCGCCAAGGAGCATTAACATTTTGCGTCCGCCCCGGAGTCGGAGGCGGGGAAACTTCCCCGGAAAAACCAGTAGCGATCACAGTAATCTTAATTTCGCCCTGAAGCCGCTCGTCAATCACCGCTCCAAAAATAATATTGGCATTCGGATCGACAACCTCGTAAATCGTCTCAGCCGCCGCATTCACCTCGTGCAGCGTCATGTCAGTACCGCCAGTGATGTTAAACACCACACCTCTAGCGCCCTCAATAGAGGAAGCTTCCAGCAGAGGCGAAGAAATAGCCTGCATCGCAGCCTCCCTAGCCCGCGACTTGCCAGAACCCACGCCGATGCCCATCAAAGCCGAACCCGCATCAGCCATTACTGCCCGCACGTCAGCAAAGTCAACATTCACCAAACCGGGAATAGTAATAATGTCAGAAATACCCTGAACCCCTTGGCGCAGGATATCGTCAGCAACTCGAAAAGCCTCTTGTACCGGCATTTGTTCCGAAATCACAGACAGCAGCTTGTCGTTAGGAATTACGATCAGCGTATCCACCCGAGTTTGCAAAGCCGCAATCCCTTCCTCAGCTTGGCTGGTGCGCCGCCGTCCCTCAAACGTAAAAGGCCGCGTCACTATGCCCACAGTCAAGGCGCCCATTTCCTTAGCCACCTCAGCCACTATCGGAGCCGCGCCCGTGCCCGTACCGCCGCCCATGCCGGCTGTGATAAATACCAAATCCGCATGATTCAGAGCATTAGCAACCTCGTCGCGAGATTCCTCCGCAGCCTTTTGACCGATCGCCGGATTGCCCCCCGCGCCCAAACCGCGCGTCAACTTCTGTCCTACTTGCAAGCGTTTCGGAGCATTTGAGAGAACCAGAGCTTGGGAATCTGTATTCACACACCAAAACTCGACACCAGAAACCTCGCTAGCAATCATCCGGTTAACGGCGTTGCCCCCACCACCGCCGACGCCAATTACTTTGATTTTGGCAGCGCTGCTGGGCATTATGTCTTTGGGATTGACCATAGGATCGATATCAATACTATCTACATTTACATAACCAGACTTGCGTCTAAACGGATTGGCGGAATCTGCAGCCACCGGAAAATTTTTTACTTCTTCCGAAGGGGGACTGTCTTGGTCAGACCCCTGTCTATTATTAAGCTTCATTAGAGTCGGGGATAGTAGATTACAGCTTGTTAACTAAACGCCAATTCACAATCAACTATAGGCTAAGTTGCGCGAAAAACTAACACTGATCGATGCTTAATGTTAGCAATCTCGGATTTTGCCGACCTTGCTAGCCCAGACCTCGCTTGACGCCATCCAGGTACTTGACCGGATTAAGGCAGTTGTAAGCAAGGCAGAAGGAAAAAAAATGGATACTAGCCCCTGACGCGGGGCGCTATCCAAAAACTCGGCTGATTGCAAGCCCTGCGTATTGATCCCGATCGGCAAAAATTCTGCCTGTCGATCGATACCTTCTACCTTTTGTTGGCAGAGAATCAATTTCGGGCGCGAGTGGGTGCCGGAGTTGAACTCTCCAAACTGCCGGGTAGTTCTGGCAAATGGACGATCGGCGAAGCAGGATTTTTCAAGTCAATGTAGGCTATTTTGCTTGAATCTATCTGTTTTGGCAATTGTCGCATTCGGTCTAAAACCTTAAGTTGCTCCGCAGTCTTGGAAGTGTACGGCCCTAAGTGTACGGTACCGATTTCTGTTTTCAAGATCAAGTTGTTCGGGTTTTGCCAATTAATCTCAAACACTTTCACCGTCAAGCCGCTGAGTCCTTGGTAAAACTTCGGCCAAGAGGCGCGATACTGTTCCAAAGGCCCGATGACTTTTAAAGTGGGCAAAGAACGCTGAGGCTGCGTTCCCGGAATGCTGCCGGGCCCGATCGAACTATTGTGCGATCGTACAGCAGTATAACTATCCGACGGCATCCAACCTCCGCGAGCGTCCAGCCACCCCACTTTTTCCTTGTCACTGTTCGATCTCAACACCGTATTCGGCTGCGCCACCGCCACTGGCAGGCGTTCTGCCACTTCTATAGTCAAACTCGGCGGAAACAAGTTACGAGTCACCTTCGCTTTAGCGATGGGCCCGGTTGACTCCAGCTTTTCGGCCAGCGCCTGCGGTTGAATCCCCCACAGCGACTGCGGGTAAGACAGCGGCACCAAAGACCGCACCGCCTTATCCGATAGCCACTGATTGCCCTCCACCTTCACTTGTTCCGATCGGGCAATCAACCAAGCCGGCTGCCCAATCCACCAAAGCAAACCCCCAGCCATTGCGCTTGCTGCCAGCATTTGCCACACAACAGCCGTCAATCGAGCGCGCCTCTGCTGCCGCAACTTTTGGCGCCTGCGCCCTAACTCTGTTTGAGAAACCGCTCCAAAACTAGCCATCTACGTCTTGACAATATAGTAATTAAGGATTAGCACAAATTCCAAACTGTTTAATCTCTGTCTCTTGAGCCCTGTTTTCCCCTACCATTTAACCAGATCCCCGCAAATTTACCCAGACTCCGGCCAATATCAGTAATATCACTGATCCCGCTAAGTAATAAAAAATTATTAATTAATAATTCCCAATTGCAGCGCCGGGAAAACTCCTTACCAGAGCAAGGTTCTTTGGGTATTTAGGGCATTACCCCACAGTGCAAAAGGTTACAAATCAAACTAAACTCAAGTAAAGAAAGTTTAGACTTTCGATTAACTTTTTAACTTTTATTCGGCTTCCATTGTGATCGCACTCGAATTAGACAGATTCTATAAAGCCTGCAACCCCAGCAAGACCCTTGTTGCGGGAGACCCAGGGGATTATCAATACTACATTGATTTTGGTTCCGTGCGTGGCGGCAAAATCATTGAATCTTTACAGCGAACCATTACCCGCATCTCGCCCAACGAGCCAACCTGTCAGCTATTTACAGGACATATCGGCTGTGGCAAATCTACGGAATTGTTTCGACTGAAAGCTGAGCTAGAGCAAGAGGGTTTTTGCGTTGTTTACTTTGAGTCTTCCCAAGACTTAGACATGGGTGATGTAGATATCAGCGATATTTTGCTGAGCATTGCGCGCCAAGTCAGCGAAACTATGGAATCGGCTAAAATCAAACTCAGACCGAGCTATTTTACAAATCTGTTTGCAGAAGTGGCAGAATTTTTGCAGACTCCCATAGATTTGTCAGCGGAAGCCGAGTTATCTATAGGCATTGCTAGAGTGACTGCTAAAACTAAAGACTCTCCCAAACTGCGATCGCAACTCAGGCAATATCTCGAACCCCGCACCAACAGCATCTTGCAGTCCATCAACGAAGAACTCCTCAACAAAGCTAACGCCGAACTCAAGCAGCAAGGGAAAAAAGGGCTCGCAGTCATCGTTGACAACCTCGATCGCCTCGACGCCTCCCTCAAACCCAGCGGACGCACCCAGCCAGAATATCTGTTTTTAGACCGAGGCGAACAGTTGAAAAAACTTAATTGCCATGTTGTCTACACGATTCCCCTGACTTTGATTTTTTCCAACGACTTCGGCCGCCTCGCCAGTCGATTTGGAGTCAAGCCCAAGGTGATGCCGATGGTACCAGTGCAAGTGCGATCGGGCGAAGACCACCTCGAAGGAATGGCACTGCTGCGGCAGCTAGTATTAGCTAGAGCTTTCCCGAAAGTTGCTCCCGATCAACGCATTGATTTGATTTCCCAGGTGTTTGACTCTCCCGAAACTTTAGATCGGCTTTGTCGGATTAGTGGCGGTCACGTTCGCAATCTACTGATGCTTTTGTATAGCTGTTTGCAGCACGAAGACCCTCCCTTCTCTCGCGAATGCCTCGAAAGCGTCATTCAAGAATATCGCGATGACCTTTTGGGAGCCATCAATGACATGGAATGGGAATTGCTGTTTCAAGTTGTCAACCGACAAAGTGTAACCGGCGAAGAAGAGTCTCAAATCTTGTTGCGAAGTATGTTTGTCTTTGAATACCGCGATCAAGAAGGTCGTTGGTTTGGGATTAATCCAGCCCTAGCAGAAACCAGAAAATATAAGGAGTGGCTGCAGCGCAGTGAGCCAAAATAGTTGGGATTTTTGAGATGGCTTCGCGACTCTAAGAACCCTTAACCACGAGGGATTTAGAAAGTATTTAACTGAAAATTTATCTCTCAAAACTCCGAAATCTTACAATCCAATACAGAAATTAGTCAGCGGTTTTTGCCACTGGCTGATTTCTGTTTAATGCTGGCTATAGGCGGTGAATATTATTGTCGTGTAAAACTTTGCCGCCACTAAGGACTTTCCCCACTTTCAACTCTCATATCTGCAATGTCAGACCCCCTAGGTCTGTTTTTACCGGTTGCTCTTAATTTCACATAATCCCATCCCGGAGGACAATTGTTTTGGCTGTTGTGTTAAATGCCTGCTACAGATATATCGGAGTTGTTTACTAATAGCTAGTCGTCGCTATGAGGATAAACTTAGCGGTTGGCTATTTACGATCTGTAGTCCTTTATATATAGCTGAATCAAAAATTATCAGGTGACATTAAATTTTTATTCGCAAGTCTAGCATTCTCTGAGATTGAGAGGTATGATATCTTTACATTGGATCTAATAACTATGTAAGTATTGATAGGACAAGTACGGAAAACTACGTATTTATACAGAGATAAAGCGTCAGACAGAGACGGGGATGTCTAAGTAGAGACGCTTTCAGTCACGATTGGCGAGGGTTAGGTAATTGATTAATGCAAAAGGGGTGCACGCATGACCGATCTAATTAAGGTACAAGAAACTGCCAACTACAACGAGCGATCGCTCAAAACTCTGGTCAGGTCAATCACAATGTCTCAACACCAATTCTCGCTAATTTTGGTGCGCTGCAACTACGAGCAGTTGCGGCAGCAAATAGCGCAGCGGCTGCGAGAAGTGTCCCCAGTTCCAATTCAAGATATCGTCCTGCCACCTTCAGTTAAAACCCTCTACACTACCCTGCAGGCAAGCTCTTTCCAGGATGGGTACTCGCCTGTGGGTGCCGCCTCGGCTTTGATGGTATTCGGTTTAGAAACAGTAGTAGCGATCGACGAACTGATGGCTTCTACCAATCAAGTACGAGACGAATTTCGCAAAAATTTTTCCTGCCCAGTGATTTTGTGGGTAACAGATGACATCGTGACCAAAATGATTCGTCTGGCCCCGGATTTCAAAAGTTGGGCCGCTGCCACAATTAAATTTGAAATGGGCGTTGAGGAATTAATTAATTTCCTCGCTAGGCGGGCCGATACTATATTTAAAATAGGCGAACTCAATCCAGAACTCGCCAGCAGCAACGTCAGCACCATCGCTAATTGTGAGACCTGCGAAGCCCCCTGCGAAAAACGCGGCCTGGAGCGCGAAATGAGCCCCGGAGAACGCTTTCTAACTTTTAACTCAGGGCCCCAAAACCGAGGACAATCAGATGTCCACTCGTATTCGCCGTTGAGTCCGGGCAATACCTTCGATTTGGCGATCGGCTCTTTGCCACGCCGAGAACTAGAATTAGCTTTAAGAGATTTACAAAATCGCGGTGAAGAATTAGAACCCGCCCTCAAAGCCAGCCTGCAATTCGTTCTCGGTCGAGATTACTATGTCAGCGACCAAACCGAAACTGCCTTAATTCACTACCAAGAAAGTTTAGTATTTTGGCAGCAGAAAACGGGCAACTGGGAACTGGAAAACTTGGAACATTCCGAAAACCTAGAAACCTTCTCCTCCTTGTCGAATCCTGTCCCCAAAATTTTATTTTTAGAGAGAGAAGGCATAGTGCTGTTTCACATAGCCCTGTGTCATCGGTTGCAAGCAGCCAGAAACCCGGTAGCCAACCGCCAGCACTGGGAACAAGCTTGGATTAGCCTGGAACAATCTAGAAACGCTTTCTCCCTGGCCTCACGCCCCGAATTGGTTGCGGAGGTGACAGCACACCTCGGAGAAGTGCTGCAGCGCCTGAAAGCGTGGGGAGAGTTGCAAGCATTAGCTGAAAATTCTTTGCAGTTGCACTTCACTTACGGTACTCCCAGCCAACTAGCTCAAGATTACGGCTTTTTGGCTGAAGTTGCCCTGCAAGAGTCGAGGTGGAGTCAAGCCCGCCAGCTAGCCGAGTTGGCTTTGGCGATTTTGGATCAAACGCCTCATGATTTGAGATTGCTGATTGAAGATTTGAGATTGGGGTTTGAGGGAAATTATCCAGAATTTGTGGGCCCTAACGAGTTAAGTAACGAACCCAAATCTAAAATTCAACATCCTAAATCCGACAGGAGTTCGTATCTTTTACTTTTAGCGCGCAGTTTGCGACAGCTAGGCCAGTGGGAAGCGGCGGTTCATTCTTTGGAGTTGGCTCAATCTCAAAGCGAGCCGAAGTACGACCCCCGACTTTACATCGATATTTTGACGGAATTGCAAGCGGTTTATTTCGAGCAGGGAGAGTATCTTAAAGCGTTTCGGATTAAAAAAACCCAGCGTTCGATCGAATATCAATACGGATTTAGAGCTTTTATCGGAGCCAGCCAATTGCAGCAGCAGCGCCAAGCAGTCAATCCTTCAGGCCCCTCAGCTCAAAACCAAGCTGCGATCGCAGCCTCCATGACAGCTTACTCGCGCCAAACAGATATCAATAGCTTGCTAGAAAGAATTAGCAGGGACGACCATAAATTAACTATTATTCATGGGCCCAGCGGAGTAGGGAAAAGTTCTCTAGTCAATGCCGGCTTAGTACCAGCTTTGAAAAATATTACTCCGGGCGCGCGCGATACATTGCCCGTATTAGTCAAAGTTTACACCGACTGGCTGGTGGAGTTAGAAAATGCTTTGAACAGCGCACTGTACGACAAACAAGCCGAAGAGGAAAGTAAATTAATCTCGAAAGGACTACAGGAAATCCACAAAAAAAGTTGCTCGCTTATTCCGGCTCGCAGCTCGGAAGTCTCTTCTTTTATTATAGATCAGTTGCGCGAAAATGCCACAAATAATTTGTTGACTGTGCTGATTTTCGATCAATTTGAAGAGTTCTTCTTTGTTTCGACTTCAGTGGCACAAAGACAACTTTTTTATAATTTTTTGCGGTTGTTCTTGAATTTGCCTTATGTCAAGATCATTCTGTGCTTGCGCGAAGATTATTTGCACTACTTACTAGATTGCGATCGCTTCCCAAATCTTGACGCTATTAACAATAATATTCTCGACAAAAGTATCCGCTACCAACTGCGGAGTTTTTCTATCAAAGACGCGCGGGCTGTTATCGGACACTTAACAGAACGGGCGGAATTTTATTTAGAGCCGGCACTGATCGATGCCTTCGTAGAAGATTTAGCAGACGAACTGCAAGAAGTGCGACCAATCGAATTGCAGGTAGTAGGAGCGCAACTGCAAGAAGAAGGTATTACCAGTCTAGCACAATACCAGCAATTGGGGGACAATCCCAAAGCGGAATTGGTGAAAAGATCGCTCGAAGGAGTCATCTCAGACTGTGGCCTGGTTAACGAAGACGCAGCTTGGAAAATCTTGTTTTCCCTGACAGATGAAAGAGGCGTTCGGCTGATAAAAACCAAACACGAACTCTCGTTAGTGACAGGCCAACAGTCAGCAGATGCGGGCGAAAAAGAATTATCGGCGATCGGCAGAAACAGAATTTCCCTACAGCGACAGTTCGCCAAAAACCCTGAAAGCCGACCAAATAAAACCGACAACCTCGACTTAATTTTAGACATTTTAGTTGGTCACGGTTTGCTATTTCTGCTACGGGAAGCGCCCGAAGACCGCTATCAATTGGTACACGACTATTTAGTGCGACCGATCCGCCAAAGATTCGGCTTAGAAGCCAGACTGCACAAAGCAGAAGCAGACAAAAAAATGAGTCAAGCACAGCTCTACCGAGCCAATACTTTTCTCAAACAACTGCTGGGAGTAGCAGTGATCGGCGTCATGCTGCTCACCAGTTCCACCATCGCCGCCGTAAATTTTTGGTGGCGGGCTGTGGGTCAAAAACAGCTAGCTGTCGCTCAAACTCAGCGAGCCGAAATCAGTACCCTGACAGCCGCTTCTGAAGCACTTTATTTCTCAAACAACAAATTTGACGCCATGATGGAAAGTTTGAGAGCTGGTAAAAAGTGGAAACAGATCGAACACTCCCAAAAAATGTATACTCTTAAAGACACCGAAATTCTGATTTCTGCCGCCCTCCAGCAGGCAGTTTATGGAGTCAAAGAACGCAACCGCTTGGAAGGACACGGCGATGTAGTTTGGGGTCTTAGCTTCAGTCCAGACGGCGAAACAATAGCTTCTTCCAGTGTAGATAAAACCGTCAAACTTTGGCGGCGCGACGGCAGTTTGCTGGCAACTTTAAAAGACCACACTAACAGTGTCTCCTGTGTGGCGTTCAGTCCCGACAACAAAACCATAGCCTCGGCAAGTTTAGATAAAACTGTCAAAATTTGGCAAACTGACGGCAATTTGCTGGCAACTTTCAAAGGGCATACTAATAGCGTTACCAGCGTTGCTTTTAGTTCTGACGGTCAAACGATCGCCACTGGCTCTACTGATAAAACTATCAAACTTTGGAAAACCGACGGCACGCTGCTGCGAACGATCGAACAATTTGCTCCCGTAAATTGGCTAAGCTTCAGCCGCGACGGCAAAATAATCGCTGTGGCGAGCGATGACGGTAGTGTGAAACTGTGGAGTTCGGACGGCAGGTTAATCGCTAATTTATGGCACAGCGAAAACAGACAACCCTCGAAAATTTACACCGTCAGTTTCTCCCCCGATGGTGAAACGATCGCCAGTGCGGGTGAAGATAAAACGGTGAAAATCTGGAGCCTCGCTGCACTAAAACACCCAGCAACAGAAAATTCAACACAAGCAAAAAAAGGTGAACTGCTAACAACTTTGCGGGGACACAGCAAGTGGGTATTTGGTGTCAGTTTCTCCCCCGACGGTCAAACCCTTGCTTCTGGAAGTGCAGACGGGACTGTCAAACTCTGGAATCTTGCTGGTGTTGGCGACAAACGCCCAACGGATGCTAGCAACATTAAACCAGAGAGTCGCTTACTGAGAACTTTTGAGGGACACGCCGATCGAGTTACTCAGGTGAGTTTTAGCCCGGAAGGCAAAACCTTGGCTTCGGCAAGTTTTGACAAAACTATCAGGCTGTGGCGACTCGATGACGTGCCGCTCAAAACCCTCGACGGACACCAAAACCGGGTGCAAGGCGTTACTTTTAGCCCCGACGGCCAAAGGCTGGCTTCTGCTTCTACGGACAACACTATCAAACTCTGGAGCCGCACGGGAGTTTTGCTGGAAACCTTGGAAGGACACACTCAGAGAGTCGCCAGCGTCAGTTTCAGCCCCGACGGCCAGCTACTTGCTTCTGGGAGTTACGACAAAACGGTGAAGGTGTGGAGTTTGACAGAAGATGGCATGAATAATATTCTCCCTTGTCCTTCGGCTCCGCTATTCCCGTGTTCGCCTTCTGTGCTGTTCACTCTCGACGGCCACGCTGACAGCGTGATGAGCGTGAGTTTTAGCCCCGACGGCGAGGTTCTGGCTTCCGCGAGCAAGGATAAGACTGTGAAACTCTGGACTAGAAACGGCAGGTTGATTAAGACTTTGACGGGACACACAGGCTGGGTGACTGGGGTGACTTTCAGTCCCGACGGCTCGATGCTGGCTTCTGCAAGCGATGATGGTACTCTCAAACTCTGGAATCGGGACGGTCGTTTGCTAAGAACTTTTGAAGCAGCTCACAACAGTTTTGTGTTGGGGGTTGCTTTTAGCCCTGATGGCAAAATGCTGGCTTCGGCTGGTTACGACAATTCGGTGAAGCTGTGGAAGGTAGACGGGACTTTGGTGGCGACGCTGCTGAAGGGTTCTAGCGACAGCGTGACTAGCGTGGGTTTTAGCCCGGATGGTTTGTTGGTTGCTTCGGGCAGTTACGATCATAAGGTGAAGCTTTGGAGTCGCAGCGGGACTTTGCTGAAAACTTTGACGGGTCACAAGGATAGTGTGATGAGTGTGAGTTTTAGCCCGGATGGGAAGGTTCTGGCTTCTGCGGGCCGGGATAATCGGGTGATTTTGTGGAATTTGGATCTTGACGATTTGCTCGTGAGGGGCTGCGATTGGGTGGGAGATTATCTGAGAACTAATCCTAATGTGAGCGATCGCGATCGGCGTTTATGCGACGGGGTAGCGTCTAAATCTCAGTTTTAGTCATTTGATTGTTGACGGTTGACGGTTGACTGTTCAAAACTTTCCTTGCCCGAAACCTTCCGCTTCCTGTAAAGTAAATAATTGTAAAGAAATATGAGTTTTCTCTTATCCTCTGGTTAAGACCGCCAGCTAGCATTCACAATTAAGACCCGGATTATAAGTTCCTATGTCACAGCTTTTCCCGCGAAAATTTCTAGCCTCTGTTGCCGCATTTTTTCTGGCTTTGTCGGTGTGGACGATCGCACCTGCGGCCCACGCTTTCAATAATCCCGATTTGTTGCCGTCAACTCAGACGCCGATCATTGACTTAGCTAAAGCCCTTACGGATATTGAAGAACAAACTTTGGCAAAAAATTTAAAGGCATTTGAAGCCGAAACCGGCTGGAAACTGCGAGTGCTGACTCAGTACGATCGCACGCCCGGTTTGGCTGTCAAAAGCTATTGGGGGCTAGATGACAAGAGTGTGTTATTAGTTGCTGACCCGCGAGGGGGCAATTTGCTTAATTTTAATGTGGGCGACTCGCTGTATCCGCTGCTGCCGCGCACTTTTTGGGTGGAACTGCAAACCCGCTACGGTAATCAATTTTTTGTGCGGGACAATGGCGAAGATCGAGCGATTATTGAATCTTTGGAATCGATAGAAGGCTGTTTGCGTCAGGGCGGCTGTCGCGTGGTTCCGGGTTTGCCGAGGGAACAGTGGATTCTGACGTTAATTACGTCGGTGGTTGGCGGCGTCATCTGCGGGTTTGCGGCTCAGCCTCGGAAGCCGGGACAGGTTGTGGCTTGGCAGTGGGCGCTGATTTTTTCGCCGCTGTGGGGCATTCTGTTTTTTGCTTTCGGACTGGGGCCGGTGGTGACTCGGACT
Source organism: Microcoleus sp. D2_18a_D3 (assembly GCF_036702455.1). Classification (NCBI taxonomy): domain Bacteria; kingdom Bacillati; phylum Cyanobacteriota; class Cyanophyceae; order Oscillatoriales; family Microcoleaceae; genus Microcoleus; species Microcoleus sp. D2_18a_D3. The sequence goes on along the minus strand of NZ_JAUBTK010000062.1, from coordinate 2,276 downwards.
TCTGACTGGTTGCCTGTGGTTCGGAATGTGTCCGGTTTTGCGATCGGAGCTTTGGTGGCATTCCTGACTCCGGTGTTGGGCAAATCTTCTTCGTCGTCGGAAACTTAGTTGGCAGTTGTCAGCCAAGTGACAACAGCCAACAGCCAACAGTCAACAGTCAACAGTCAACAGTCAACAGTCAACAGTCAACAAATGACTAAAAGCTGGTAAGCTGATACCTGACAACTCACAGGCGACAGCTATCCAACAAATGGAATGGCACGTAAGCGATGCCCAGAGTCTGGGATTAATCGATAACGAAATTGGCGACCACGGTTTTTCAGCGGCGGAGTACGAAATAGTCCGCCGCGTGATTTATGCGACTGCTGATTTTGAGTACAAGTCTTTAATTAGTTTTTCCGATCAGGCTTTGCAGGCTGGGGCGGCAGCTTTGGCTGCTCGGACTACGATCGTGGTAGATGTGCCGATGGTGCAGGTGGGCATTACCCCCTTGATCCAAAGTACCTTTGCGAATCCGGTTTACTGTTCGATGGAGGCTTTGACACGCCCCCAAAGGGAAAGGACGCGGGCGGCTTGGGGGATTGAAACTTTGGCAAGACGCTATCCTGAAGGGATTTTTGTGGTGGGCCAGGCTCAAACTGCTTTGTCGGCGATCGTGGATTTGATTGAATCTGAGGAAATTCGGCCGGCTTTGGTGATTGGGACTCCTTCTGGGTTTGTGGGGGTTGACGTGGCGAAGTCGCGGCTGCATGATTCGATGATTCCTCACATTCGGATTGAGGGCCGCAAGGGATCTGCGGTGGTGGCTGTGGCTATTGTTAACGGGCTGGTGGATTTGGCTTGGCAAGCTTACGGCCAAGAGGGGAACAGTTGATCGATAAGTCAGTCGATTTTAGAGTGACTCCACAGATGAATCTGAGAGATCGAACTAATACTAAATTCGGTTTAAAAACCCCCTGTGTAAGACTCGGTGGTTGAAACCGATCCTAGGCTTGCCTTGCCTCTCTCTCTAAGAGACTAAAAAATAAAGGGGGTATTAAAGCCGGATTTGGGATAATTCATGCTCTTTGAAGCCTCGATTTTTTTCTAGAGATACAGGATTCATCCAAAATTTGGCAAGTTGCCGATCGCGCTTAACATGAATGTGGGCGGGTTCGCCTCGATCGGAAGTAAAAAAGATGAAACTGTAGGGGCTAACCTGAAAAACCGTAGGCATTAGCCGCTATCTTGTGAATTTTGTCATAAGTTTAACTTGCGATCGCTCTTAAATTTGTCGCTACTATCCATATTAATAATCAGCGGGCGATCGCCTTTTTACATCTCTGCTTTGATTAGTGCGATCGCGGTCTTTTTTCCTACCTTTTTTAATCTGTTGGCTCATCTCGACAAACAAATCTCTGCGTAAATAAGGATAGTCGCTCACCCACACGTCACGGCTGGGAATATAAATATCTGAAACTTTGGCAATTCTGCCTAAATCTTCTTGATTTGACATAATTAACATTAAAGCAGCTTGGCCGGGGACAATTCCTTGGTGATCTTTCCGCAAGGGAGCTCGAAGTGTAGTAGTAAATCCGGTTTTGTCACCCACTTCTAAGTTGATGCGCGGTTCTAGGTTGTCAACTATTACGAGTTGTCCTTTTTGATTGACTGTTTCTTCTTGACTTGTGACTTCATCTGTAATATATATATCCAAAACTCGTCCTTGCCAAAAACCGCAGTATTGATATTTGCGGCATTCTGCATTTCGCAAACTAGCCCACAAAATCGGCCCCCACAGCCAGTACAAACCAGCTATCAATCCGGTGATTAAAACTAGCGGCCCGACATCGGAACCGACGAAGTTGTAAACTACCAGGAGGAAAACTACGCTGACTGCCGAGATTAACATTCGCCTCAAAAAATCGGGCGGTTTTCCCCAGATATATTTGTATTGCGCTCCCGTGGCGACGGCGGGAATTAGTTCTTGAAAGGTTTCGCGGGTTAAGGGAATTAGCATAGGAAGTTCGGCAACGGATGAGTGTAACGGATGCAACTGCTGTCTGTTCGGAAGCAGATTATATTAAGGGATTTAACAGATTTAACGGATTGATGTTGAAGTCAAAAATCAGAAGTTAGGATAGGAGTCAGATTAATTCCACATTACCAAGGACTAACGACTGTTGACTGTTGACTGTTGACTGTTGACTGGGGAATTGTTGACTAATGACTAATGACTAATGACTAATGACTAATGACTAATGACTAATGACTAATGACTAATGACTAATGACTAA